>JABDIW010000004.1 GCA_013003515.1 Acidimicrobiia bacterium | reverse complement strand
CTGTCGCACTCGACAGGACATACATCCAGAACACCCAGGGCACGGTCGAATCGGCGCCGGCCATCAGGCCGTGGGCGGCCGTCGCAAAGAAGAGACCGAAGCTGGTGTAGTGGATTGCCCGCCATGCTTTCTGGCCGATCCGCTTCTTCATGTAGAACGATCCGGAGACGACCAGCAGCCCGTAGAAGGCGATGATTCCGAGCGAGACCGCCAGGGTTCGATATGAGGAGAATCCGGGGACGAACAGCTCGAGGAATCCGAAGTGGACGAAGCTGTCGAACCCCAGTGCGACCACGTGGATGACGGTGGCCACGATCGACGCCACTGCCAGTGACTCGTGGGCGTACGTCAGTGGTTTGGCCTTGACGAGGCGCTTGGCGTAGCCGCCTGAGAGAAGCAGTCCCCAGATCGTCGAGATGGCCAGGAACGCAAAGGCGGCGATCCCAGAGCCCCGGATGACGAACCACATCATGCGGCGGTCTCCAGTCCCGTCGCATACACCGCACCGTCGTTCCAGATCACCACAGCGGCTCGGACCCACCGCTGGCGATCTGCCCAGGCGAGGCCGTCGGCACCCAACAGCAGGATGGCCTTGGCGGCGGCTTCCGCCTCCACCGCTGTTGCAGTGAGCGCGGTTGCCGAGAGCACCGGGGACGTGGATGGAGCCCCGGTCCGAGGATCGATGAGGTGGTGCGCCGGCTGCTCGGCCACCGACCACGCCCGACGAGACCTCGAGCTGGTCGCGAGCGCCCCGACACCCACATGGATCGTGGTGGCGACCTCGCCCCACGGGTCGAGAACTTCCACCATCGTCTCGGGATCCGCTGAGCGCAGATCGCCGCCGGCGCTGGAGGTGGTTGCGCCACCGAGTTCGACGACCCGGTCGCAGGTCCAGCCCTTAGCAATCCCACCGAGGTCGAACCTGGTCCCGGCTGACCGAGTGAGCGTCTCCCCGTCGATGCGCCACGTGCCAGGCTTGATGGGTGACGGAGCCACGCCGAGGTCGTCGAGTTCCCGGTACGTCGTGTCGTAGCCCCAGTCGTGGACGGCCCTCCCGATGCCCACATCGACCAGCCCGTCGGTGAGTGACCGGGCTCGATCGGCGGAAGCGATGAGGTCGGCGAGGAGCGACGAGAGCTGCAGCGTGCTCGCAGTGCCGGCGTTGATGAGGCTCAGTTCGCTGTCGTCTCGGAAGCGGCTGGCCGCCTCTTCCACTTCTTCGAACAGCGCCATCGCCTCGTGGACGTGGGCCGGACGTCGGGCCCGGACTTCGACGGTCGTCCCCATCGCCGGGAACGTGTTCGTGATCATGAGCCGGCGCTCTGAATGGGGACCGGAGCCGCCGACAGCGGTGGTGGAGGAGGGGCCGGCTG
>JABDIW010000469.1 GCA_013003515.1 Acidimicrobiia bacterium | reverse complement strand
TACACCTCGATGGCGTGAGCCACGTCGTCCGGGGTGTCCAGGCTGCGCCACGACCGGCCGTCCTCACCCCACTCGGCCCACATCTGCTCGGTGACCTCGACGCAGCCGACCCTCTCCAGCAGCGTCTGGAGCGATCCGCCGGCCCCGGCTTCCTCCGAAGCGGCGTGGAGCAGCCCCGTCGGGTACGCCATGCACGTCACCTGGCGGGTTCCGTCGTCCACAGGCACGACCGGGAGGTCGTCACAGTGAGCCTGGAGCAGCGCGAGGGTCTCGGCGCGGACGAAAGGCTGGTCGATGGCGACCACCAGAGTCACCCGTTCGGTGGGTGCAGTCCCCGCCAGCGCCGCCAGGCCGGCCAGCGGCCCCCGTACGGAGAAGTCGGGATCGGGAATCGTCTCGAACCCGTCAACGGTGGCAGACCGCCCCGCCACCACGATGCGGTCGGCGACGACGGAGAGCGCATCGGCCACCCATGAGACGAAGGTCCGTCCGGCAATCTCGACCGATGCCTTGTCCCGACCCATCCGGGTGGAATCGCCGCCTGCAACGATGAGGCCAACGGTGCTCACGTGGCTGTCTCCTCCATCGGTGGGGTTCCTTCCCACACCGATTGCAGGATACGCCGCACTTGGGGCGGTGCTCCCGTCATGGACACGGTGAGCCCGGCATTCACGGCCTCGTCGACGAGCGCCTTCAACGCGGCGGCGCCGGTGTAGTCGATGCGGCCCATCCCGCCGAGGTCGATCACCAGTCGGTCGGCCTCGGGGTGGTCCGACAGCAGGTCGTTGAGGGCTTCCTCGAGACCCGGGGCCGACCCGAAGAACAGAACGCCGTGGGGCCGTATCCACAGCCTGCCACCCGTGTAGTCGGCATCCACATGGGTCGTGAGCTCTCGCCACAGGTGGATGGCGATGCCAAGGCCGATCCCGATGAGCACCGCTCGCTCGATGCGCGGAGACATCGCCAGGGTGGCGACGAACGTGACTGCAGCGACGGTTCCCTGGGGGATCGAGAACCGGAAGATCCCAAACACCTGGTCGGGCCGAACCAGTCGGGCAACGGCCGCGATCACGATCGCCCCCAGCACGGCTCGGGGGAGCGGCTCGAGGATGCCGGCGACAGGCAAGAAGGCGAGGACGACGACCCCGGTGACGGCGCCAGACCACCGCGATCGCCCGCCGGCCAGCTTGTTGATCGAGCTGCGGCTGAACGAGCCTCCAACCGGGAACCCGCCCGAGAAACCCGACGCCAGGTTGGCGACGCCCTGGGAGATGAACTCGCGGTCGGGGTCCCACCGCTCCCGGTCCTGGGCGGCGAACACCCTGGCGATGGCGGCGGGCTCGGCGAACCCGACGAGGGCGATGACGATGCCGGGGACGATGAGCATGCCCAGGTCGCCCCACGGCAGATCGACGCCGAACGGGGGGAGACCGGCAGGGATGTCTCCGACAGTCACGCCGTCGTATCCGACGAGATCGGAGAAGCCCACTCCGATCAGCACGGCGACGAGAACGCCGGGAAACAGCTTGTGGATGCGTCGCCCGCCGATCACCACCAGCACCGAGACGATGGCGAGCACGACGGCCGCCGTCTCCCAGTCTCCAGGGTGAGTGATCGACCACCACGCCCGTTCCAAGAGGCCGCCATCGGGGGCAGGCGCGCCGAGGGCGACGGGCAGCTGTGACGAGCAGATGAGGATGGCGGCGGCCGATGTGAACCCGACCAGCACGGGCTGAGACATGAAGTAGGCGATGACTCCTGAGCGGAGGAGGCCAAACGCGACACGGACGACTCCGACGACCACAGCCAGCAGCGCGGCGAGCTTGATGTACTCGCTGGTCTCAGGTGTGGCCAGTGGTGCGAGCGCACCGAACGTCAGGAGCGCCGTCATCGCCACCGGGCCCGTCTGCAGGTAGGGCGAGGATGCGAAGAACGCGGCGGCGATCGGCGGCACCGCAGCCGCGAAGAGCCCGATGTAGGGAGGCAGCCCGGCGATCTCGGCGTAGGCCAGCGACTGAGGGATCAGTATCAGCGCGACGCTGAACCCGGCAACGATGTCTGCCGGCGAGAACCGCCGGGGAGCGGTCACTGCGTCACGCAGTCAGCGCGCACTCGTTGCGGCCGACCTCGAGCTCCTTGAGCATCTCGTCGTCCGGCTCGATGATCCCCAGGTTCACCTTGCGGATGTCCCCGTACTGCTCCGGAGGGGTGCCCAGGTGGTCGACCACGTACTTGACGAACTCCTCTTCGTCGCCCATCGAGACGATCGGGTCGTTCTCCAGCAGATCTCCAAGCTGACGATGCAGCGCTCCGTCTTCGCTGGCCTCGGTGCGCGACGTGTAGTGAGCAGGGCACACCAGCAGGTCGTGGTCGAGCGGAGCGAGGCGGTCGTGGATGGTGTGGAACAGGTCGCGTGCCCACGGCTCGGTCTCGCCACCGAGATCGGGTCGCCCGATGCCAGTGACGAAGACGGCGTCGCCTGTCATCAGGTACTTGCCGTCCACCTCCAGCGACGTCGATCCCGGAGTGTGCCCCGGCGTCGCCACCGAGCGGACGATCATCTTCATTTCGCCAAACGTGAACTCCTCGCCGTCCCGGAGGGCGGAGTAGTCGTACTTGGCTTCGACGGCGTCACCCTCGGCGATGTGATAGGTGGCGCCGGTGTGGGCAGCCAGCTTGCGGGCGATCGACACATGATCGGCGTGGAGGTGGGTGTCGAAGATGTCGGTGATCGTCGAGTCCAGCTCCTCGGCGACGGCCAGATACCGCTCGACGTCGGCGGCCGGGTCGATGATGGCCA
>JABDIW010000124.1 GCA_013003515.1 Acidimicrobiia bacterium | reverse complement strand
GGTGTGAAGTTCAACGATGCCGAGCTGATCGGGATCCCGCTGCGTCTCACCGTCGGGCCCCGCGGCCTTGCAGACGGGGTGGTGGAGTTCAACGATCGCGCAACTGGCGAATCGAGCACGATCCCGCTCGACGCTGTCGTCGACACGATCGCCGAGCGGATCGGTGCCGCCCGCAGCTGAGGCCGCCCTCTTCGAGCCCCTGCGTCCCGGCGGCCCAACACGCCGGAGGATGGGACTCGCCCCGGTTGTATAGTGTTGGCGCAATTGAGAACGCTTCGCGGGCGGGCTTGTGCCCGCCCTCTTGCGTGGACGAAGGAGGTGCTCGTGACCGTCGAGGTCGGTGATCGCCTCTGGAAGCTGCTCGAGGGCTATGTCTCTGCCGAGGGCGTCGAGCTCGACGATGTCGTGCTCGTCGGCCAGGGCAAGGGCAGGGTGCTGCGGGTCATCGTCGATGCCGACAGCGGTGTCACGCTGGACCACATCGCCCGGCTCTCGAAGGGTCTGGGCCGTGTGCTCGATGAAGAGGACGCGGTTCAGGGCGCGTACACGCTCGAGGTGTCCTCGCCCGGGTTGGAGCGCAAGCTCCGCAGACCGGCGCACTACCGCAAGTCGGTGGGCAGGGAGGTCAAGGTGAAGACCTCTGTGCCCATCGACGGTGAGCGTGCACACCGGGGCGTTCTCGAAGAAGCCGATGACAACGGCTTCTCCGTCCAGGTAGACGGGACGGCGCGTCGCATCGCTTATGGCGATGTGAAACGTGCCGCCACCGTTTTCACCTGGGAGGAGAAGGCGAAACGAAAGAGCACATGATGGACTACAACTTGATGGAGGCCCTCGACCTGATCGAGCGCGAGAAGGGTGTCCCTGCCGACACCATCCTCGACGCGCTCGCCAACGCCCTGGTATCCGCCTACAAGCGGACGCCTGGCGCCGCCGAGGAAGCACGGGTCACCATTGACCCCGACACCGGCGAGATCGTTGTGTATGGCCAGGAACTCGACGAGGACGGCAACGTCACTCGCGAGTGGGAGGACACGCCAGAAGACATGGGGCGGATAGCCGCCCAGACCGCCAAGCAGGTCATCCAGCAGCGTCTTCGTGACGCCAAGCGCGATCAGGTCTTCGAGCTGTACGACGGTCGCGAAGGGGATCTGGTCACCGGCATCGTCTCCCAGTCGGACCACCGCTCGGCCATTCTCGATCTCGGTGACGCCGAGGCGATCATGCCCGCTTCCGAGCGGATTCCCTACGAGCGCCTCGATCGGGGCAACCGGGTGAAGGGCTACATCCTGGAGGTCCGCAACGAGGGCAAGGGCCACCAGATCGTGGTCAGTCGCAGCCACCCCGAATTCATTCGCTCCCTGTTCGAGCTGGAGGTCCCCGAGCTCGTCGATGGCGAAGTCGAGATCAAGGCCATTGCCCGCGAACCCGGCCACAGAACGAAGATCGCCGTTGCGTCCACCGACGCCAATGTCGATCCGGTGGGCGCCTGCGTGGGTGCGCGCGGATCGCGGGTGCGGCAGGTGGTCAACGAGTTGCGTGGCGAGAAGGTCGACATCGTCGAGTGGCGCGAGAACAAGCAGCAGTTCATCACGGAAGCCCTGAGCCCCGCCCGGGTCAAGGAAGTCCGGATTGACGAAGAGACCGGGACCGCCGAGGTCGTGGTGCCGGATCATCAGCTTTCGCTGGCAATCGGCCGTGAGGGTCAGAATGCCCGGCTTGCCGCCAAGCTCACCGGCTACCGCGTGGACATCAAGTCCGAGAGTGAGGACCTTGGCATCGTCCCCGAGGACGAGGAAGTTGCTGCGAAGACGCCGGAGGCCCCCGCCGCTGATGCCGCAGCAGCGGACGGCGAGACTCCGGAGGCCGCAGAGACCGACGCCGAGACGGCGGAGACTGACAAATCTGTAGAGGGTGTCGTCGATGCCTCTGACGAGGCCGCGGCCGATGTGGTCGAAGCTCCAGAGGCCGACGACGCAGCACCCTCCGACGAGGGGAGCGAGGCCGCCGAGGCCTCGTCCGCCGAAGAGCCGGCCGATGACGAGGACACCGACACGACACCGACGGACGACAAAAC
>JABDIW010000443.1 GCA_013003515.1 Acidimicrobiia bacterium | reverse complement strand
CGGTTCGCCGTCATCTCTCCGAGATCAAGGATGGACGGCTCCTCGCCGCCGCCCGATCCGGTCATGCCGTCACCTTGACCATCTCGGACGTCGCCGGGGCGCCTCCCTCGGCGATCGCCTCCGGACCCACGATGCCTGAGGGCTCGAGCCCGGCCGACGCCCTCGGCGTGCTCCGTGACCACGACCTGTTGGACGCCGTACCCGAGGCCGTTGTCGCCCATCTCGAAGCCGCCCAGCCTGCGGCCATCGGCGACATCGACCATCACAGCGAGGTCGTCGCGGATGGCCACCTTGCTGCAAGTGCTGCGGTACGGCGGCTCGGCGAGCTCGACATCCCGGCCCGGGCCGTGACGGAGGACCTGCGCGGATTCGCCATCGCCTCGGCGACGTCGATGTGTGAATCGCTGAGTGGCACCGTGGCCGTCCTGACGGGCGAGACCACGATGAACGTCACCGGCGATGGACGCGGAGGGAGAAACCAGTCGGCGGCGCTGGCCGGAGCCATCGCCCTCGACGGGGGAGTGCCTGCGGTCTTCGCCGCTCTCGCCACCGACGGCATCGATGGCCCCACCGACGCGGCGGGCGCCATCGTGACTCACCGCACGGCAGAGATCATCCGCTCCGGTGGCCTCGACCCTCGCCGCAGCCTCGGCGATGACGATGCCTATCCGGCGCTGGCCGCAGCTGATGCCCTGGTGATCACCGGCCCGTCGGGAACCAACGTCAGCGATCTGTGGATGGGCTGGCGCCAAGACGGTTGACGCCGCCCCAACGGCTGCGGTCTCAGATTCCCTCTTCGAGGACCGCTCGGAGGAACTCGCGGGTGCGTGGCTCCCTGGGATCCACCAGCACCTGTGACGGAGGCCCTTCCTCCATCACGATGCCTTCGTCCATGAAGACCACCCTGTCGGCGACGCCTTTGGCGAAGCCGATCTCGTGGGTCACCACCAGCATCGTCATGCCCTCCTCGGCGAGTTGACGCATCACCGACAGCACCTCTCCGACCAGCTCGGGGTCCAAGGCCGACGTCGCCTCGTCGAAGAGCATCATGTCGGGCTCCATCGACAGGGCCCGGGCGATGGCCACGCGTTGCTGCTGGCCGCCGGACAGGTTGATCGGGTACTCGTGCGCCTTGTCAACGAGGCCCACCCGCTCGAGGTTGGCCATCGCCACCTTCTCGGCCTCGTCCTTGGACCGGTTGAGAACCTTGCGCTGCGCCACCATCAGGTTCTCGATGGCTGTGAGGTGGGGGAACAGGTTGAACCTCTGGAACACCATGCCGATGTTGCGCCGCACGTCGTCCACCCAGCAGTCGGGGTGGGTGATGTCCTCGCCCTCGATGAAGATCTGGCCGGCGGTGGGCTCCTCGAGGCGATTGACGCACCGCAACAGCGTCGACTTGCCTGAGCCAGACGGTCCGATGATGCAGACGACCTCGCCGAGCTGGACCTCGAAGTCGATGCCCTTGAGCACTTCCAGGTCGCCAAACGACTTGTGGAGGTCGACGATGCGGACCGCAGCTTCGCTCATCGCGCCCTCGCTGCCCGGCGCTCCATCACGCGCGCCAATTGGGTGAGTGGAATCGTGACGAACAAATACACCATGCCGCCGAAGATCATCGGTGTTGCGTTGGCGTTGTCCTGCACGGCGTTGCGGACGAACCGGGTCAGCTCGACGCCCTGAGCCGTGAACCCGACCGCAGACACCAGCGACGTGTCCTTCAACAGCAGCACCAGCTCGTTGGTGAGCGGCGGGATGATGATCCGGAACGCCTGGGGGAGGATGATCGACGACATCGCCTGGCCGTACGACATGCCCAGCGACCGGGCGGCTTCCATCTGACCTCGGGGCACGGCCTCGATACCGGCGCGGATCGTCTCGGCCATGTAGGCGCCGGCTACCAGGCCCAGCGGAATGGCGCCCTTGGTGTACAGACCGGTGAACCGAATGCCAAGGGCCAGAGGGAGCGCGGCGCCAATCAACAAGATCCAGACCAGAAGCGGGATGCCGCGGAACACCTCGATGTACACGGTGGACATCCACCGGATGGGTGCGTAGGGCGAGATCTTCATCAGCGCCAGGATCAGCCCGACGATCAACCCGCCACCAAAGCCGAGGGCGGTGAAGATGATCGTGTTCTTCAGAGCGATCGTGATGATCTCGGGGAAGAGACCCTTGATGAGGTCCGGCTTGAGCAGCGCGTCCTGGACGATGTCCCATCGAGAGGCGATGACGCCGACCAATCCGGCGACCAACAGCCCGAAGATGACGTAGATGACGATGCGGATGATCTCGCCACGCCGGCGCCGCGACAGTGATCGCCACCAGTTCACTCGAGTGTCTCCATCACACTGACCCTAGATAGAGGTGAGGGGCCCCTGCCCGGGCCCCTCACCATGCTTCCGTTGGAAGACTCTCAGCCGCGAGTTCCGAAGTAGGACTCGTGGATGTCGCCGTATGTGCCGTTGTCGCGCAACGTCGTCAACGCATCGTTGATGGCGCTCTGGAGGTCCGTGTTGCCGGGTGCCACGGAGAAGCCGTACTGCTCGCCCGTCGGGAACGTGTCGGACACGACGAACTTGTCAGGCTCCTGCGCAGCGCGCTCACCGTTGACGGGGAGGTCCTGCAGGATGGCGTCCACGTCGCCCGACTCCAGACCCAGGAACATCGCCGCAGGCTCGTCGAACGAGACGATGTCGGCGCCCGGGTTGTTGTCGTTGGCGTAGATCTCACCGGTCGTGCCGGTCTGAACGGCGATCCGCTTCCCCGACATGTCGGCCAGCTTGAGCGCCGAATCGGCAGAGCGCACCAGCAGCGACTGGTCGGCATCGAAGTACGGATCGGTGAACAGAGCGTTCTGGGCACGATCATCGGTGATCGTCATGGCCGAGGCGACCACGTCACACTCGCCCGCGGCCGGCAACAGCCAGATGCCATCGAACGGCACCACCTTGACGCTCAACTCGAGGTCGCCGACCTCGTCGGCGATCTCCTGCATGAGATCCATATCGAACCCGCTGTACCCGCTCGGCTTCGAGGTGTCCTCGAACTCGAACGGCGCATACGGGGCGTCGGTGCAGATCGTCAGCTTGCCCTCTTCGACGAGTTCACCGACGTTGACGCTGGAGCATGCCACCGCCCCGAGTGCCAGTACGGCGACCAGTGCGATGACCTTCAAACTCAACTTGCTCATCATTCCTCCTGAGAGGGAAGTCCTTCTCCACGAACTCTAGGCCGGTGCGAGACTGGCTTCAGTGGAACAACTCGAAGACCCGGCACAGCGGTCCGCACTTCGGCTCGAATACGCCACCCTGGGGTGGAACGGCGCCGAGGCGGTGATCACGATCGCGCTCGGCATCGCAGCCGGATCTTTGGCCCTGGTCGGGTTCGGGGTCGACTCGCTCGTCGAGCTGTTCGCCTCGCTGGTGGTGGTCTGGCATCTGCGTCCGGGCGGCTCGGACCAAGACGTGGAGCGCCGCACCGAGGTCGCTCTTCGCCTGATCGCTGTCGCCTTTGCCGTTCTCGGCCTCGTGCTCGGACTTGGCGCTGTCGCCAACCTGATCGGTGGACACCGGCCAGAGGAGTCGTGGTGGGGGATCGCCTACCTGGCGGTGACCGTTGTCGTGATGGTGACGCTGGGAGTCCTGAAGCGCCGGGTTGCGGAACAGATGGGATCGGCACCGCTCCGGTCCGAAGCGACGGTGTCGCTGCTGGATGCCGGGCTTGCCGCCGCCACCCTCGTCGGGTTGGCGCTGAATGCGATGCTCGACTGGTGGTGGGCCGATCCGCTGGCGGCTTTGCTCATCGCCGTGGTGGCGTGGCGCGAGGCGCGAGAGAACTGGCTGGAAGCCGGCGAGAGCGACGCCTAGACCCGGTGCGTGCGATGGTTCACGTCGCGCAGTCGCTTGGCCAGGCCAGGGCTCAAGACTCCGTCTTCGAACCGCCACTGCCATTGGCCACCGGGGACCGAGGGCGTGTTCATCCTTGCTTCGGTCCCACGTCCGAGGATGTCTTGGAGGGTCGCGCCGGCGAGCACGGCCCGCGACTGCCATGCGGTGTCGATGAGGTCCCACGCGATGTCGGTGCCGTCTGACCCGAGGTACTTCCGGGCGAAGTGTCGTTCCCGTTTGGTCGCAGACTCGTACCAGCCCACCGCGGTGTCGTTGTCGTGCGTGCCGACGTAGACGACGCAGTTCTCGGGGTAGTTGTCAGGTATGAACGGGTCGGTGAGGTCCGTCGAGAACCCGAACTGAAGCACCTTCATGCTGGGAAGACCCGTGGCCTCGATGAGCGCCGGAACCTTGGGAGACAGCTCACCCAGGTCCTCGGCGATGATTGCCAGGTCCCCAAACCGTTGCCGGACCGCATCGAAGAAGGCGATTCCAGGTCCGTCGAGCCACGTGCCCGTCTCGGCCGTCTCCGAGCCCGCCGGTACTCGCCAGTAGTCGGCGAACGCTCGGAAGTGGTCGATGCGGACGATGTCGTACAGCGCAAACGTGGACGCCAGCCGGTCGAGCCACCACTCGAATCCCCCTTCGGCGAGCACGTCCCATCGATACAGCGGGTTGCCCCACAGCTGACCGGTGGGGGAGAAGTAGTCGGGTGGCACCCCGGCGACGGCGATCGCTTCGCCCTGTTCGTCGATCTCGAACAGGTGGGGATGGGCCCATGCATCGGCGGAATCGGATGCCACATAGATGGGGATGTCGCCGATGATCCTGATGGCATGTTCCCCGGCGTACCACCGCAGCTCGAACCACTGCCGGAAGAACAGGAACTGGCGAAACGCCTGGCGATCGATCGATGCTCCGAGCCGGGACCGGGCCTCGTCCAGTGCTGCCGGGTCGCGAAGACGCAAACCCGGCTCCCACTTGGTCCAGGGATGGAGTTCGTTCTCTTCCTTGATGGCCATGAACAGGGCGAAGTCGTCGAGCCAGGTCGCGTTCTCGCTCTTGAACTGCTCGAACTCGTCGCCGATGCCTTCGATGCCGGCTCCGGCGATGAAGCGGTCATATGCCGTGTCGAGGACTCCGGTCTTCCAGGGGATCACATCGCCGTACTCGACGTGGTCGTCAGGGAACCCCGGGCCTTCGACCGACTCGAGGAGACCGAGGTCGACGAGCCCGTCGGGCGAGATGAGGTACGGGTTTCCGGCGAACGCAGAGAAGCACTGAAACGGCGAGTCTCCGTAGCCGGTAGGGCCGAGGGGGAGCACCTGCCAGTACCTCGTGTTGGTGGAGGCGAGCCAGTCGATCCAGCGTCGAGCCTGTGGCCCCAGGTCTCCGATCCCGTAGGGGCCAGGGAGGCTGGTGGGATGAAGGATCACGGTGGAAGTGCGTTCGAGCATGCCGGGCGGGAGTCTGGCCGTTTTTGCGACGCTCTGCCCAGGGGCACAGGCTTCCCGGCGCAACTACCCTCGGTCGGGAGAAGGAGGAACTTCCCTTGACCACCGAAAACATTCCTGCACAGATCCTCGAGAACGGATCCCGCTTCGGCTCCCAACCCGCGTACTGGGTGAAGACGGACGCCGACTGGGTCTCCACGTCGTGGAGCGAGTATGCCGATCTCGTCAAAGTCGCCGCCCGTTCGCTGATGGCGCTCGGCATTCAGCCGGGGCAGGTCGTCACGATCATCGGCTTCAACCGCCCCGAGTGGGTCATCGCCGATGTCGCCGCCATGGCCG
>JABDIW010000390.1 GCA_013003515.1 Acidimicrobiia bacterium | reverse complement strand
CGACCCGACGAGTGTCGGTGCGCAGGATGAGCGAGGTGCTCAGGGAGGTGGAGCGCTGATGGCCATCATCGACTGCCGCAACGTCATCAAGATCCACAAGCAAGGCAACCTCGAGGTGGTAGCGCTTCAGGGCCTTGACTTCACGATGCAGGAAGGCGAGTTCATCTCCGTCGTCGGGAAGTCCGGGGCCGGCAAGTCGACCCTGCTGCGCATCCTCGCCGGGCTCGAAATGCCTTCGGCCGGGAAGGTCGAAGTCGCCGGCGTCGATCTCACGGATGCCACGGGGACCGTGCTGACAAAGCACTACCGCCGAGATGTGGGCTTCCTGTGGCAGGACTACACCCGCAACCTCCTGCCCTACCTCACGGTGATGCAGAACATCGAGCTGCCGATGCTGTTGTCGGGAGTCGGGCGCCGGCGGCGCCGGGCCCGCGCCCGGGCTCTGCTCGAAGCGACCGGGCTGGAGAACCACGCCTTCAACCGGCTCAACAAGATGTCCGGCGGCGAGCAGCAACGGCTTGCCATGTGCGTCGCCCTCGCTATGGGCCCCAAGCTCTTGCTGGCGGATGAGCCCACCGGCGAGCTGGACACGGAGACGTCGCTGGAGATCTACGAGCTGCTGCGCCGCATGGCCCACGAGGCCGGGCTCAGCGTCCTGGTGGTCACCCACGACGTCGCTTTGGCAACGCGTAGCGATCGTGTCATCCGGCTCGCGGACGGCCAGGTGGCGGCTCCCACCGTCGTGCATCACGAGATTCTCCGGGTCGCCCTCGACGGCACTCTCGAGCTGCCCAGTGACCTCCGCGTCGAGGCTGGAATCGGCGAGCACGTACGTGCCGAGGTCACCGAGGAAGGCATCCTGCTGCGACCCGAGACCGAGCTGAACGGTGAGGTGCCTGATGTCGATTGAGCTGCGCAACGTGACCAAGCGCTACGGCCAGGGCGCCGTCGGGGCGCTGGACACGTCACTCGTTGTCGAGCAGGGCGATTTCGTGGCCTTGTTCGGGCCATCCGGGTCTGGCAAGACCTCGATGTTGCACCTCATGGGACTGCTCCAGGAGCCGGACGAGGGCGAGATCTACCTCGAGGGCTCGCGCATCGACGGGCTCTCCGAGGGGGCTGCTGCCAAGGTCCGTCGCACCCGGCTCGGATTCGTCTTCCAGTCTTCCGGGCTGCTCACGTTGCTGTCGGCATCGGAGAACGTCGAGGTGGCGTTGCGTCTCCTCGGTGAGGGTGGTCGCAAGTCGAGAAAGAGAGTGGAGGCTGCCCTCGATGCCGTGGAGATGCTCCCCCGGGCCACCCATCGACCGGAGGAGCTCTCAGGTGGCGAGCAACAGCGGGTGTCCATCGCCCGGGCGCTCGTCCATGGACCCGGGTACCTGCTGTGCGACGAGCCGACCGGTGAGCTCGACACCAACACCGGGGCGTCGATCCTCGACCTGTTGCGCAGGATCGCCCATGGCGGCACCGCGGTGGTGATGGCGACCCACGATCCTGCCGCCATCAACTACGTCGATCGGGCCTATTTCGTGCGCGACGGCCGGTTGCACCAACCGGACCGCACCGAGCTCGGGCTGTGGCTCACCGAGGGCCAGTCGTTCTGAGCGTCACCGAGAGTCGCGACCGATGAGCCGGGCGAAGTCCTCATGGATGCGGCTCGGTGTCGGCCCTTCCTGGCCCTGGTACTTCGAGCCCGCCGCAGCCGACCCATACGGGTGCTCGGCCGGCGTCGACAGCTGATAGAAGCTGATCTGCCCGATCTTCATGCCGGGATAGATGGCGATCGGCAAGTTGGCGACGTTCGACAGCTCCAACGTCAGATGACCACGGAACCCTGGATCGACGAAGCCGGCGGTCGAGTGGATCAACAACCCGATGCGACCCAGGCTCGACTTCCCCTCGAGGCGGGCGACGATGTCATCGGAGAGGCCGATGATCTCGGCGGTCGACCCGAGCACAAACTCGCCGGGGTGCAGGATGAACGGCTCCTCCTCGGTGGCGATCACCTCCGTGGTGAGGTCCTCCTGGGGATGCTTTGGGTCGATGACCGGATACTTGTGGTTTTCGAACACCCGGAAGGCCGCGGCGACGGTGAGGTCGATACTCGATGGCTGAACCATCGAGTCGTCGAACGGCTCGATGACGACTCGCTCTGAAGAGATTGCCTCGCGGATGGTGCGGTCCGAGAAGATCATGCCCTGACTCTACCGATGGCATCTCCAGGTAGCGTCGGGTCCTCATGGACATCGTCGACGTTCTCGGTCTCGACTCGCTGCTGGCGATGGCGATTCTCGCCATCGGGGCCGCCATGGTCGCCGGCAACGGTTTCGCCATCCTCCAACACCGCCGGGGTAACGCCCCGGCGGGCACGACCGGGGAGTTCAGAGCCGGGCGGGCGTGGTGGCTGCTCGCCGTCGGTGTGGTCATCTTCGCCTGGGGCCTGGCCAGCGTCGTGGTCTAACCTGAGCGTCCCTGCGGGTGTAGTTCAGTGGTAGAACGTGAGCTTCCCAAGCTCAAGATGGGGGTTCGATTCCCCTCACCCGCTCCACGAATCGAGGTGTCGAGTTGAGCCGTCCCGTCCACATCCTGCGTGTCTTCACGGATGGCGATTCCGGGGGCAACCATCTGGGTGTCGTCAACGACGTCACCGGTCTCGATGGCGAGGCGATGCAGACCCTGGCGACCGATCTCGGTTTCAGCGAGACCATCTACGTGCACTGGCGTGCCGGGAGCGTCCCGGCGGTTCGCATCTTCACCCCCGCTGTTGAGCTGCCGTTTGCCGGGCATCCGCTGGTGGGAGCCGGCTGGGTGATGACTCAGCTCGGCCCCATGAACGAGGGGACGCTGGAGTGCGGTATCGGCGAGGTCGGCTACCGGGCCGACAACGGGGTGGTGACGGTCGATGTCCCTGTCTATGGCGATGTCGAGGAGCGCCGCGATCTGACCGACCTGGCCACCGCAGCCGGCCTCCCCGCCCCGTCATCATCGGCGGTGGTGCTCCTTCCCAACGACTACGTGATGTTTGAGATGGAGTCGAGCCCGGCCGTGGCGACCGCCACGCCCGACATCGACACGCTCACGGACCACTTCGGCGTGTACCTGTTCCATCGCGACGGTGACGACGTGCACGCCCGGTTCTTCGCCCCTTCCGCCGGTGTACCTGAAGACCCGGCGACCGGCAGCGCCGCATTCGCGCTGGCCCGTCTCCTGGCGTCTCGTGGCGAGGTCGAAGGGTCCGTACGGGTGCGTCAGGGTGCGGAGATGGGCCATCCCTCCGTCATCGAGCTGTCGTGGACCGATCGGACCGTGAGCATCGGCGGAACCTGCATTCGCGACGAGGTTCGCGAAGTCGACTGATCAGGTCCCGGTGTCGCGGTTGCCGAAGCCCCAGATGGCGCCGGCGAGGAAGAGGGCTGTGAACCCGGCGAGCTGCCCAAACCACCGCCACGGAACACCATTGGCAAGCGGGTTCTCGCCGAGCAGCCAGTAGAAGGGCGAGATGTCCTGATGTGGCGCCAATGCATCGATCACCGGGAACAGGCCATACATGAAGTAGGCGATCACGGCGATGCCGGCCGTGGTACCGAGGGCGATACCGCGGCTGCCGGTGAGCCCGCCGATGAACATGGCGAGCGTGGCGAACAACAACGCCAGGAGCAGCGTGCCGAAGTGGACGGCCACCAGCCCTGAGATTCCGACGTCGAGCGACGCCAATGGCCCCCCGATCACCAGCGCCACGAACGACACGGCGATGATCCCCGCCAGCATCACGGTGATGGAGCCGAGCTTGTCGATGAGGACTCTGGTGCGCGAGATCGGCTGCGCCAGCAACAGATCGAGGGTGCCGTCACGTTCCTCACCGGCCGTGGCCGCGGTTCCGGCGCCGATCGCGAAGATGAGCACGATCAGCAACACGACGTTGGCGAAGAGCTGACTGTTGAGGTACCCGACGGGTGACAGGATGTCGGACGCCGACTCCACACCCATCAGGGCGAGGAGGCTGTCCGGGTAGCTCTCGAACAGGTCTTCGAGCTGCTCGCGTTGGCCGGCTATCGACGGGTAGAACGCAATCACCATCACCACGAGGGCGGCCATGCCCATCGTCCACCCGATCAGACCGCGACGCCGGTCGAAGATCGTCTTGGTGAAGACGCTACGCAGCATCGTCGTCCCCCGAGTAGTACGCCAGGAACACACCGGCCAGGTCGGCACTCTCCGAGGTGACGTTGGTCAACCGGCGTTCGACGGCTGCCCGCATCACCGCTTCCACCGATCCTTCGACCTCGACGGCGACCGCTCGTCCGTGGTTCATCGTTCGGGCCGAAGTCACCCCCTCGATGGCGGCGAAATCCGTGTGATCGACCTCTCCGTCGAAGTACAGCTGGAGCCGGCGGACGGCCCTTTGCTTCAAAGCGTCGACGGTCTCTGCGGCGACCAGGGTGCCGTCGCGGATGATCCCGACCCGATCGGCGATGCGCTCGACCTCAGGAAGGATGTGCGAGGACAGGAACACCGTGCGCCCCGACGAGATGACTTCCTCGACCATTCGATAGAAGACCTGCTGGATGAGGGGGTCGAGGGCATTGGTCGGTTCGTCGAGGATGAGGAGCTCGGGCTCGTGCATGAAGGCCTGGACCAGCCCTGCCTTCTGCTTGTTGCCAGAGGAGTACTCGCCGATCTTGACCGAGAGGTCCAGCTCGAGGGCGCCGGCGATCTCGTCCACCCGATGCCAGGCGTCGAAGCCGCGCAGGTTGCCGAAGTATCGGATCATCTCGCCACCGGTCAACCGGTCGTACATGTCCAGCTCTCCGGGGAGGTAGCCCACCCGACGGTGGATCTCGATCGGGCTGGCACTGGAGTCGAGCCCGAGAACCCGGGCGGTTCCCCGGGTGGGGCGGATGAAGTCCATGAGAAGCCTGATCGTGGTGGTCTTCCCGGCCCCGTTGGGCCCGAGGAACCCGTAGACCTCTCCGGTGCGGACCTCGAGATCGAGATCCTCGACCCCGCGCTGGGAGCCGTAGTACTTGGTGAGTGCCTCGGTTTGGATGGCCAGCTCTGACATCAGGCAACGGACGCTACTGGTCCCCGGGGCTGGCGGGATCCGGCTGTCGATCACCGCCGGGCGAGAAGGCGGTGTAGTCGACTGGCGGGGCATCGCCGTACAATCCGCCGCCATGGCCACCGAATCGCGGACCCTCATCATCCTGGGGCTGATCGCCAAGGCGATCGTCGCCGTCATCAAGTTCATCGCCGCCGCGATCGAGGCAGCCTTCGACCAGGTGGAGCACCGGATCCAGGCGGTTGCGCCAGACGCAACCCGCATCTTCGTCGAGCTCGAGTCCCGGCCATGATCGGCCGGGCCTCGGCACCTGCCTCCTCGGCCAATCTCGGGCCAGGGTTCGACGTTCTCGCCCTCGCTCTCGAGCTGAGATGCGTGGTCAACGCAACCGTCGCTGACGACTGGTTCGTGACCGAGCCGGGCCGTGATCGGGTCCCTCGCGACGACGAGCTGGTGGTTCGCGCCGCCCGTGCCGTGACGGACTCTCCCCTCAACATCGAGATCGACTCGGCAGTCCCCATCGGTCGTGGGCTCGGTTCTTCCGCGGCTCTCACCACGGCGACGGTGGCTGCGGCCGCCCGAGCCATCGGAGACGAGCTCGAGCTTGCCGACCTCTTTGCGAGGGTCTCCGGTCTCGAAGGGCATGCCGACAACGCGGCAGCCGCCGTGTATGGAGGTCTGGTGGCATCGGCCGATGGACGACCGGTTCGGCTTCGGGTCCATCCCTCATTGTCGATCGTGGTCGGTGTTCCCGAGGCCAAGCTGTCGACCGGAACGGCACGGTCCGTGCTGCCGGAATCGGTGTCGGTCGAGGGTCTGGTGGGTGCTGTCGCCCGCACGGTGGCGTTCGTCGCCGGGATGCGTGACGGTGATCCCTCCGTGTTGCGCCTGGCGCGTGGCGAAGACATTCACGAGGTGGCCCGGGCTTCGTTGTCGCCAGTGACCGGCCGCCTCATCGAGGCTGCGATCGACGCCGGGGCTCATCACGCTGCATGGTCGGGTGCCGGTCCCAGTGCTCTGGCCGTGGTCGACGAGACTGCTGTGGAAGCGGTGTGCGACGCAATGACAGAGGTGCTCGACGGCGAGGGCGAGGTACTCACTCCGGAGATCGCTGCCGACGGCGTCGTCTAGGTCCTCAACCGTTCATCCACTGCGGCGCTGATCTCGTCGCGCACCCTGCGGTACACCTCGATCGAAAGCCCGTAGGGGTCCTCGATGGGAACACCGAGAGGATGCAGCAGATCCGCCTCGGCTCCGGCCCGGACCACCGCATCGACATGTTCTCGTGTCATGCCGAAGACCGCGTCCCACGGCTCGTTGATGACGTCGTCGAGCGGACGAGCCCGATGGTCGGTGAGATCGATCCCGATCTCGGCCATCGCTGCGATCGCCGGTCCGGTGGCTGGGCCGCCTTGCACCGCCCAGGTCCCGGCGCTTGCCGCCTCGATGCCGAGGGCACGCGCAAATGCCTCGGCCATGGGGGAGCGGCAGATGTTCCCCGTGCAGATGAAGAGGACAGCCATCGACTCAGGCTGAAGCTGCGGCGATGAGGGCGTCGAAGAGGCGGTGGGAGTGGATGTCGTCACGGTCGCCGAGATACTCGGGGTGCCATTGCACGGCGAGAAGGTCCCACTCGTCGTCGTCGTGTTGGACGGCTTCGATCACGCCGTCATCGGCCCAGGCCACGGGCCGCAACCCCGGAGCGAGATCTTTGACCGCCTGGTGGTGGATCGAGTTCACCATGAGATCGTTGACCTGGACGGCTTCGGCGACCCGGGACTCGTCCTCGACCTTCACGTGCTGGTGGCGCTCCCACACGCCTTCCCCGATCACGGTGTGCTCCATCGACCCGATCTCAGTGGGGATGTCCACGTACAGCGTTCCTCCCAGGGCGACGTTGACCACCTGGAGCCCGCGACAGATCGCCAGGGTCGGCAGCTTCCTCCGGTGGGCGAGCCTCGCCATTGCCAGCTCGAAGGCGTCGCGGTCGAAGTCGATGCCGTAACACGTCTCGTCCGCCCGGGACCCGTAACGGGCTGGGTCGAGGTCGCCGCCTCCGGAGAGGACCAGGCCGTCAAGGCGGTCGAGGAGTGCAGGGATGCGAGGTTCGGGGACCGGTGCCAGGAGGACGGGAACGCCGCCGGCCCGCAACACCGAGTCCGAGTAGGTGTGGGTGAGCGTGTTGGCGTAGATCTCGCCTGCCGACGAGACCACGGTGCGTGGCTGCGTGGTGATGCCGATGAGGGGTCCCATGAGCGCCCAAGCGTAGGCCGCCCGTTCGTGGCGCGAAGGGGGGTGGGCTTGCGACTCGGCCGAAGACACGCCAACCTATGGGCCGCAGCCCTCCCCGGAGAGGGATGCAGTTCACACGTCAACCGAAGGAATCGTGCATGGGGTCGCTGGTCAAGAAGCGGCGCAAGAAGATGTCCAAGCACAAGTACCGGAAGCGCCTCAAGGCGAACCGGCACAAGAGCAAGCGCAAGCGCTAGGCACTTCGCCGCCACCGGCGGCCAACTCTCGTTTGGGTACTGGGCTTGTTCGACGCGCCCGTAGAGTCAGCGCATGAGGACGATCGGCCTGATCGGCGGGATGAGCTGGGAGTCGTCGGCCGAGTACTACCGGCTGATCAACCAGGGTGTTGCGCGTGAGCTGGGCGGTCACTCGTCGGCTCGCCTGGTGATGGTGTCCGTCGACTTCGCAGAAATCGAGTCACTCCAGGTGGCCGGAGACTGGGACACCGCGGCGGCGATGTTGGCCGATGCGGCGCGGTCACTCGAAGCAGCCGGAGCCGGCTGCGTCGTGATCGGGACGAACACGATGCACCTCGTGGCCGACCAGGTTCAGACGGCGGTCGCGATACCGCTTCTTCACATTGCCGACGCCACCGCCGCCGCCATCGAGCGGGACGGTCGCGGCGTGATCGGCCTTCTCGGGACTCGCTTCACCATGGAGATGGACTTCTACCGAGGCAGGCTTGCGAACAAACACGGGCTGAACGTCATCGTGCCCGATGAGCCTGACCGCACAACGGTGCACGACGTCATCTACGACGAGCTGGTGCTCGGAGAGGTCAAAGACACCTCACGGCAGGAATACCTGGCGGTGATTGATCGGCTGGTCGCCCGCGGCGCCGAAGGTGTGATCCTCGGGTGCACCGAGATCGGTCTCCTCGTGGATGCCTCGGTGACCGACGTCCCGCTGTACGACACGACCCGGATTCACGCCGAAGCGGCCGTCACCTGGGCACTTGGCTCCTGAGCCGGATCATCACGGTCGAGCGACTCGAGCATTGCCAGCCAGATAGCGGTGAGAACCAGACCGTTGGGATGGGTGTACGGGAACTTGTCGAGAATCCAGAACGGCACGAACCCGAGGAACAGTGCCGTGGCGACGGGTCCGGAGCGCAACGCAGCCAGGCCGACCGCGGCGAGCATCACCAGTGAGGCCAGTCCCCACACCACCCCGTCCTCGGCAGCAACCAGCAATGGCACCGAATGGACCTGCTTGGGCACCTCGACATCGAAGTCGGCTTCGATCGTGGTCACGTAGTTGCCGGGTCCCACGCCGACGATGGGGTGATCGCCGATCATCGTCGCCGCCTCGCGCATCAGGGTGATGCGGCCGGTGCTGAGCCGGTCGAGACCTTGACGTTCGTCGCTGAGCTCCCGCTGGGTCCAGCCATCGAGCGCGAACAGCGCGGGCACCGTGATCGCCACGATGACAACGACCGTCGGCACCAGGTATCGAGCACGGTCTCGAGCCACACCCCAGCCCAGCGCACCCATGACCAGAATCATCCCGATCAGCGCCATTCGTGAATAGGTGAGGCCGATCGGGATCGCACATACCGCGATGCCCACCAGCCACCACGGCGATGCCCCCCGCCGAACGGCTCTTGTCATCCCCACGAGGGTGGCCACCATGGCGAAGCCGGCGAGCACGTAGCCGTGGATGGTTGTTCCCTGTGCTGCAACGACGTCTCCGAACCCGTAGAAGTAGCGAAGTTCGCGCTCGCCGAACGTGCCGAGCCCGATAGGCCCGTCGTTGAGAACCTGGGCGACACCGATCAGCGACTGCAGCCCAACCGTGACCATGAGGGGCGCGACGACGAGACGGGTTCGTTCACGGTCGGACAGCTGGCTGATGTATCCGGCGGTCACGGTGAGTGCGGCGAGTCGCGCCACCTGCATCCACCCACGCGGCGTGGCGTTGAAGACGAGGCCGACCATGGCGCCGACGAGTAAGACGAGCATCGTCCCGGTTCCCCACCCAAGCCGGCGGCCAATCAGGTAGGGGAAGCCGAGCACGGCGACGACCATCAGTGCGAGGTCGAACGGGTGGAACACGGCCAGGCGCCCATATCCGGTCGCCACCCCGGGGGCCTCGTCGAGGATCACACCGACCTCGATGGGAAGCATGACGATGAGCACGACCAACGCTCCGCGCAGGAGCAGCGGAAAGGGGCCGGAGCGATCGGTCACGGCTGTCACGGTAGAGGTGGTCGGCCGTTCAGCCCTGTTCCCTGAGGAAGTCCTCGATCTCCGACACGAGCTGATCGCTGTTTCCGCCCCTCATGCCCATCGCCGGCTGGCCCTCTTCCTCGAGCCGTTCGACGTACTCGGCGAAGTCGCCCGAAGACTCCATGGCTTCGTCGACGCGCTGGGAGAACTCGGTGGTCACCTGACGGAGTTCGCCGGTGTCGACGCCGAGACCCAGGATCGACGCCGCGTGTTCGACGAGGGCCAGCATCGCCTTCGGATTCGGGTTGGCGGCCAGGTAGTGGGGTGTAGCCGCCCACAGGCTCAGTGCGGGCATCCCCACCTCGCGGAACGCCTCCAGCATCACACCGACGATGCCGGTGGGGCCTTCGTAGCGCGACGTCATCAACCCGAGACGCTGGACTTCGGCCGGGTCGGTGGCAACACCGATGATCGGGACGGGAACCGTGTGGGCCACCTGACCGATGAAGGCACCCATCAGCAGGGCGTCCTCTGCTCCGTGATCGGCCAGGAACTGGGCGATGCGGCGGCTGAAGGTCTTCCACCGCAGATGCGGCTCATGACCGACGACGACCACCATGTCGCGCTCCCGGTCGGGCAGAGGCAGGGCGTAGAAGCGGGTCGTGGGCCAGGCGAGGCTGCGAGTGCCTCCGTCGTCGACGGCCACCACGGGGCGTTGCTCCTGGAAATCGAAGAACTCCTCCGGCTCGAGTACGGCGAAGGGCTCGGCAGCATCGAAATGGCCCAGGACATACGTTGCAGCGCCCGAGGCGGCATCACATGCGTCATTCCAGCCTTCGAAGGCGACGACCACCTGGGGTCGTCGCAG
>JABDIW010000361.1 GCA_013003515.1 Acidimicrobiia bacterium | reverse complement strand
CCGGGCCGGCATCCACGTGAATGACGCGATAGTTGGGCGACACCAGGACCTCGGCGGGAACGGAGGGATCGTCTCGGCGCGTGAAGACATCCACCGCCACGCCGCGGTCGGCCATGGTCTGCGCCAGCTCGTGGATGTACACGTTCATGCCGCCGGCATCACCCAGACCCGGCTGGAGGAGAGGAGACGTGTGTAGCGAGAGATAGGCGACTCTCGAGATCATCGGACCGCCTCCACGACGTAGAGCGGTCGCTCGACGGCACCGAGCCGGAACTTGTAGGTCTCGTCACCTTTGAGGAAGTCGAACCGTGTCTTACCGAGACCGATGGCCCGCTCGATGAGACCGGCGACCATCACGATTCCGGGCGATGCGTCTGCCACCACCGGATCGTATGCCGAGTTGTACAGGTAGTACGCATCGGCGTCGTCGAAGCCAACCGCAGCCGCCAGGGGTCGGTCGTCATCGCCACGCAGCACGTCGAGGCGAAAGCCGGCTTGATCGAGGAGAGCGCGGAAGAAGGACTCGTGCTCGTCGGTCATGAACTGGCCCTTCTCGCCGGATGCCGCCCGATGCATGCCGAAGAACGCATCCAGGTCCTCGTCGCCGGCGCTGCTGAGCCTCGCCGCCCCGAGCGCCTCAGCGAATCGGCGCCGTTTCCGACGCACCTCGTGACGTTGCTTCTTGCCCAGGTCGGCGAAGTAGGAGTCGACGTCGGCGGGCAGCGACAACACGGCGGCGATCTCGTGACTATCCCGCTCAGGTGTCAGCCCGGCATCTGTGAGGCCCTTGGCGACGACGTCGGCAGCCTCACCGGGGAGCGAGTCGAACACCATGCGTGTTCCCCGCTCCAGGGACTCGGCAAACTCACGCACGAGGTCGACGGCTCCGACGCCAAGGGGTGAGTGATAGTCGGTGAGGTGGGCAGCACCAGCAAACCGAACCAGGGCGCCATCCGTGACAACCACCATGGCCGCGTCGTCTGACTCCACCACCTGGAGCTCGTCGTCCACCCCGAAGCACTGCCACCAGGCGCCCACAAACGGGCCACCGGCAAAGGGGCCGACGAACGGCGCCACCGGCTCGAGCTCGAGGCTCGGGGAGCTGAGGTCGGTGTCGATCCTCACCTGGTCCGCTCCAGAGCGAATCCGGGCTCCATCTCCCCAACTGGACGGCCTCCACCGAGAACGACAGGTCGGGCTGTCGCTGCGAGGCCCGAGCGAGCGGCGTCGGACAGGAGACCCAGCTGATCGAATGCCTCGACCATGGCGACGATGGCTGCCTCGCCGACGCCGGAGAACGCCTTGACA
>JABDIW010000316.1 GCA_013003515.1 Acidimicrobiia bacterium | reverse complement strand
GGTCAAGTTCCAGAGCGGCGGCGCCATTATCCCGGCCGGGGGGTTGACGCCGAGTTCGTTCATCCACGCAGCCGGCGACATCAACGCCTCCGGCGGCGGAGAGAACCCGCCCGCTCCCTACCCCCAGGCACCTCGCCTCGACGACGGGGTCGGCAGCCTGATCGACGGAGCCAAGGCCTTCTCAGGCGGCGGGTTCTTCACCGGCTACTGGCTCACCACCGGCAGCCCGAAGGACGGGAAGACCTCATCGTTGAGCAACGCCATATTCGTCGGAGGGTGGTACACGCTCTCGTCGAAGCTGAGCATGACATCAGGGACCAGCGGAGTTCACGTCTCGGCCGTGCTCGACGACGACCTCGTGGGCTGATCGAGTTCAGCCACCACCAGGACGGGCGCGCTCAGCGCTCGTACTCCTCGAGTGGGAAGAAGGAGTGGAACCACTCCTTGAGCACCTCGATGCCGTCACGATTGGCTGAGTAGTACCGGTTCTGACCCTCGCGGCGCTCGGTGACGAGGCCTGCCTCACGGAGGACCCTGAGGTGGTGGGAGACGGCGGGGCGGGTGACGTCGAATTGGTCAGCGATCGCTCCGGCTGCGAGTTCGTCGTCGCGCAGGATGGAGAGGATCCGACGCCGTATCGGATCAGACAGCCCGCGCAGTGCTTCGTCTAGATGGTCCATCTCAAGTCAACTGATGCCACGGTATCAGCCAATGTTTGGCATCCTCGCGAAATCTTCCTCTCCGTACCCCTTGCACCACGAAGAGTAGCCGTTTATGACTTGGATTGCCGGGACTGAGGGGAGGCAGTGCGCGTGGATCCACTTCATCATCCTGACCTGAGACGAGTCGGTCGTCGCATGCGAGACCAGCTCGAGGAGACACTCGAGGCGGAGCAACATGCCGCCCAGGCGACGGCAATCCGCACGTCAACGCTGCGAGACCGCCTCATCGAGTTGTCGGATCGGGCCCGACCGGTCGCCATCCACACTGCCTCCGACATTCACACGGGTGTGATCGCCGGCGTCGGTGTGGACTACCTGGTGCTTGCCACCGGGCGGGGAAGCCGCCTGCTTTCGCTTCACCACGTCATTGGGTGTGAGGAAACCCGATGACGGTCCTCGATATCCGCCGTCTCTCGATGCCGTCGGTGGACCGAAGGACTCTGCTGGGCGTTGCGCTCGCAGCGACAGCGGCGATCCTCATCGTCGCAATCACGAGACCACCTCAGACGCAGCCGGTGCTCGTGGCCAACGAGACCGTCCCGGTAGGAGTTCCGCTTGGTGAGGTCGATATCGGGACCCGGATGGTCACCGACCACGAGGGACTCGTCATCGGCAGTTCCCTCGGCGAGCTGGCCGACTGGACGGTCGCCGTGGCCATCACGGAGGGCGAACCCCTCACACCATCGGTGTTGCGCCCCCCGATCGAAAGCGCCGGCGACTACGAGATGGCTATCTCGCTGCCCGCCGGTCATGCAGTTCAGGGGCGGATTGCAGTGGGAGACACCGTCGATGTCTATGCGACGTACGACGAACCGGGGGAACCGTCGCGGACCGAGTTGATCGCATCGGATATCGCCGTGGTTTCGACCGCAGACGCAGGCGATCGAGCAGCAACCGTCGACCTCGTGATCTCAGTTGACAACGACACCGCTGCGGCTCTCGCCGGAGCTCTGCACACGGCCCAGCTCGACCTGGTTCGGCGGCCCCGACCGTGATGCGAGTCGCCACCGTCCTGTCACCGCGCGAATGGGAATCCAATCTCGTGGCCCATGCCCAGGCAACGGGAGCGATCGCCCTCACCCAGCGGATCTACCTTCCCGAGGAGCTCGACCCCGAGATCGTTGATGTCGTGGTTGCCGGGGCCGAGACCGCGTGGGTCACCGCCGCTCAGGTGGCCGCCTGGAAACAGGCAGGATTGAGCGTTGTTGGTGTGTTCCCCCGTGCCGATCGTCCGGCAGCACGACTCCTCGAGGTGGGTGGAGCCGACGAGATCCTTGACGACTCCACCCAGCCAGAGGACATCGTTCAGGCCATCCGGTTCCTCGGTCCCAACGTCCGGGTCGACGGGGACGGCCTTGGTGAGGTCGTGGCCGTCACCGGACCTCGCGGGGCACCGGGCCGTACCGAAGTGGCCGTGGCCCTGGCGTGGGAGTGGAGGAGCAACCGCAGGGTGCTCCTCATCGACTGCGACACCTCCGCCCCGTCCCTTGCGATCCGGCTAGGGGTAGCGCCGAGACCCGACCTGACAGACGCCGCTGATGAGGTGCGGGAACTGGGACTGATCACCGATGAATCCATCCACCACTGGCGGGGTCTCGATGTGGTCGTCGGCTCACACCGACCGACCGATCAAGCGCTGCGGACCGAACTCATCGAGGACGTCATCGAGGCGGCGCGCCAGCGTTTCGAGGTCGTCGTCCTCGACTGCGCTCCGACTCGGGACGATCGACTGGTCAAGAGAGCCGATCACGCCGTCTTGGTGACGGAGGCATCGGCACGAGGTCTGGTCCGCGCCGCCGATCTCGTCGAGCACTGGGGTGGGCCCCTGCCCGCTCTCGTTATCAATCACGTCGATACCGAGTCAACCGCAGACGTAGCGAGGACCGCACGACGGTGGACGGGTCTCGAACCGGCAGTCTTCGTTACCTACCACCATGACATCCGCCGTCGATCCCGCGCCGGAGAGCCCCCAAGTCGGCGCATCCGTCGCCCTTTGAGTGCATTGGCGGTGCCGGGATGAGCGATCTCGGCTTCCTGCAGCCCCTCCTCGATGACCCGACCGTGGAGGAGATCATCGTGCTCGGTGGTCGCCGGACCTTCGTCGTGCGGAACGGGACCAAGACTCTCCTGCCCGG
>JABDIW010000306.1 GCA_013003515.1 Acidimicrobiia bacterium | reverse complement strand
ATCGCGGGCAGGATCGCGTTGGCCGTGATGGCCGAGTCGCTCAGTTCCTCTGCCAGGGTCTTGGCGAGGGCGATGACTCCCGCCTTGGCGATGTTGAAGGCACCCTGCCCTGCCGGCGTGTCGAAGGCGGCGCGGCTTCCCACCAGGATGATGCGCCCCCACCCGGCCCGACGGAGATGGGGGACCGCGGCGCGGGTCGCGTAGAAGGCCGACCGCAGGTTGAGGTCGACCATTCGGTCGAAGCGAACGTCGTCGGTGACCTCGACGTCGCGGCCACCGGCCCATCCCCCGACGAGCGACACCATCACGTGGATGTCACCGAACCTGTCTGCTGTCTCCTTCATGAATGCGGTCACCGCTTCGCTGTCGGTGCAGTCGACGCGGCGCAGCAACAGGCGGTCTTCCCCGACGTCCAGGTGCTGTTCGAGGGCCTCGGCCTCTTCGGGCACGATGTACGTGACGGCGAGGTTGAACCCGGCGGCGGTGAGCAACGGAGCGATGGCGTGTCCGAGGCCACCGGTGCCTCCGGTGATCACGGCAGTTCTTTTTGAAGTCATTCGGACATGATTATCGCGATCCTGGTAATTTGCGACCACTCGGACAAGGAGACCAGAGGGAAATGGCTGAGATCACGCTGAAAGATGTCGGCAAGATCTACCCCGGAGGGACTCGGGCAGTCGGTGATGTCGACCTCGACATCCATGACGGCGAGTTCCTGGTGCTGGTTGGACCGTCGGGTTGTGGCAAGTCCACGATCCTGCGGATGATCGCCGGCCTCGAGGAGATCAGCGAGGGGACCGTCGAGATCGGTGACCAGGTGGTCAACGACGTCCAGCCCAAGGACCGCGACATCGCGATGGTCTTTCAGAACTACGCGCTGTATCCGCACATGTCCGTGTTCGACAACATGGCTTTCGGTCTCAAGCTCCGCAAGATGTCGAAAGAAGACATCAAGGCCCGGGTTGAGGAAGCCGCCGCAATCCTCGAGATCACCGAGTTTCTCGACCGGAAGCCAAAGGCCCTGTCTGGTGGCCAGCGGCAGCGTGTCGCCATGGGTCGTGCCATCGTTCGTGAGCCCAAGGCGTTCCTCATGGATGAGCCTCTCTCCAACCTCGATGCCAAGCTTCGTGTCCAGATGCGCACCGAGCTCGGCCGCATCCACACCAGGCTTGCCACCACCACGGTCTACGTGACTCACGACCAGGTCGAGGCCATGACCCTGGGTACCCGGGTCGCCGTGCTCAAGCCGACCACCGACGCCAGCCCCAACAACCTGCAGCAGGTCGCTCCGCCCGCCGAGCTGTACCACGAGCCCGTCAACCTGTTCGTGGCCGGTTTCATCGGGAGCCCCGCCATGAACATGGTGTACGGGAGCCTGGAGGGATCGAACGGCAACGTCTACGCGAACTTCGCCGGCAAGCGGGTCCACGTGGCGCAAAAGGCGCTCGACCGCCATCCCGGGATCGAGAACCACATGGGCAAAGAGCTGGTCATCGGCATTCGTCCTGGAGACTTCGAGGAGGCGTCGGTTGCCGGCGGCGACCCGGAAGAGGTCATCGAGGCCGCCGTCGACGTCGCCGAGGTCCTCGGCTCCGAGACGTTCATCCACTACGAGCTGCCTGAGCGTCCGGTGATCACCCCGGACATCGAGCAGCTGTTGGCCGACACCGGCGCCGACCCCTCGACTCTGGGGGACACCACCAAGTTCTCCTCGCGGGTCAGCTCAGATGTGCGGGTCGGTCCCGGCGATACCGTCAAGTTGTCCCTCGACAGTGGAAAGTTCCACTTCTTCGATCCGAGCGATGGGTACCGGATCGGGGTCCAGCGCTGACAACAGGCCCGATCAGGGCGTCAAACGCTTGAAACTCTCTGCCGCCGGGATACCGGCGGCAGAGCCTTGTTCGGACACCCAGGTTCGGATGCGGTCCTCGAACTCGGCTCGCTTCTCCACGTCGACCTCGGCGCCACCCATCGTCGTGGTGCCTTGCGACTCGTGGGCGAGAAGGGCGGCGAGTTTGGCCGCCACATCGCCCTCCGCAAGGGGTTCCCAGTGGTCGACGACGTCGGCCGACCACAGCAGCATGGCTGACGGTCGGTGCGGTCCGAGTCCCTGTTGGGGGAAGAACAGATGGTCACGGGCGGCCACCATTCCGTCGACCGCTGCGGTGCCGGTAGCGCGGTGGTCGGGGTGGAGTTGGTAGCGCTGCCACGGGTCGTGCGACAGGAACACGTCGGGTCTGTGCTCTCGGATCAGCCGGCACACCTGGGCGCGCAGGTCCATCGAGTAGACGACTTCGCCGTCGGTGTGGCCCAGCCAGACGACTTCGGTGGCGCCCAGAGCTCGCGCCGCAGCGTCCTGTTCGTCGCGGCGCTGCTGTACCAGCGCTCCCGGTTCCATCGACGGGTCCCAGGTGCCTTTGGACCCGTCGGTCATGATCGCCATCACCACATGGCAGCCCGCAGCCGCCCACTTCGCCAGGGTTCCCCCACATCCGAACTCGATGTCGTCGGGATGGGCGCCGAGCGCCAGTGCTCGGGACGGAGCTGCCAGCGGCGGGGGAGCGTCGCGAAGCTCGCCGTACCGATCGGTTGTCATGTGATCTCTCCCATCCATCGCCCCGAGCCCAGCGTCACGATGACGTCGTAGTCGGCGGTGTCGTCGAGATCGTATGCGAGGCCGGGCCGACACACCACAGCGAGGGTGGGGTGTGCGGCGAGGTGACGATGGAAGCTCCCTGGGCCGTAGGAGAACTCGATGTCGTCCGAGATTCCCGTGACCGCCGAGGTGCCTCCGTCGTGGGAGGGGGCGATCGCTCCCGGGCCGGCATCGGTGAGGGCCGTGAGGTCGGCGACGTCGAGCGCCGGGAGGTCGGCGTGGATCACCATCCAGGGGGATCCAGCGGCCGAATGGACTCCGGCACGCGCAGCACCGTCCAGACCTCCCCCAGGGGGCTCTTCGACCACCCCGACGCCGAGGTGGTCCGCCCACGCCGCGACCTCGTCGGATCCGGTCACGACACGGGGCTCGAGCCCGGCGTCTGCAGTGATGGAGAGGGTGTGAGCGGCGATCGCCATGCCGAGCTTCCGCCGCTGGGGAGGAGTGAACCGGTCTGAGAGACGACGTTTGGCCACCCCGAACGGCTTGACCGGGACGAGAGCGATCACAGGATGTCGGCCAGGCTTGCCCTGGGCTCGGGGGGATCGGACTCGTCCCACTCGGCGAACTGCACCAGGACTCCGCGGGTCGATACGGGGTGGAGGAACGCTTCCTTCCATGCCCCGGTGGTGTCGACGCCGACCACGTCGAATCCTCGTCGCCGAGCCTCGTCAACCGCCGTAGCGAGATCGGTGACTTTGAACGTCAGGTGGTGCAGGCCCTCGCCCTTCGTCTGGAGGAATCGGACCAGGAAGTGTGCGGTGTCTTCCGGGTCGAGCGGCTGGAGCAGCTCCAGCTTCCCGGCCTCGGGCAGATGGAACTGCACCCACTTGAAGCCGGCCGCCGGGACGTCTCCTCCGTTGCGAAATCGGCCACCGAGGACTTCGACGAGCGGCAGCATCGCGGAGACATCCCACACGGCCATCGCAACGTGGTCGAAGCGCTCGACCAGATCCAGCGGGGCGAAGTCGGTCACGCCAGAGCCGGGACCACTTCGCGTGCGAACAGCTCGAGTCCGGTGGTGTCGTAGGCGGCTTCGGCGAAGTAGACGATGGCGTAGCCCATGCCTGCCTCTTTCCACTCCCCGAGCCGCTCGATGATCTGTTGCGGGGTGCCCGCCATGCCACCACCGTCGATCCAGTTGCGCTGGAGCATCCCCTCCGTCATCTCGGCACCGAACAGCGGCATGTACATGTCCCGGTACGACTGGAGCAATGCCTCGACGCCGGCTTCGGTCTCGGCGATGGCGACATTGAAGTTGGATGTCCGGGTGATCGATCCGAAGTCGCGGCCAACGGCGTCGCAATGGCCTGCGAGCACGGTGCTCTTGTGGTTGAACTGGTCGAGGTCGACGCCGAAGTTGGTGTAGTCGGCGTGGTTGGCCGCGACTCGCAGCGTGAGTTGCTCGCCGCCACCGGCGATCCACAAGGGGATGTGCGGATTCTGGAGCGGCTTGGGTCGGCACAGGGCGCCCTCGAGCGTGTAGTGGTCGCCGGCGTAGTCCACGACGTCCTCGGTCCACATTCGCTTCATGATCTCGACGCCTTCACGGAGCTGCCCGATGCGCACCGATGGCTTCGGGAACGGGTACCCGTATCCGGTGTACTCGTGCTCGTACCAGCCGGCACCGATCCCCATCTCCAGCCTCCCGCCCGAGATGACGTCGATGGTGGCGGCGACCTTGGCGAGATACGACGGCGGCCGGTACGAGTTACAGGTGCACATCTGGCCGAGACGCACCTTCGACGTCACAGCTGCCAGAGCGGCCATCAGCGTCCACGCCTCGTACACGGGTTCCTGGGTGGGCTCAGGCACCGGGTGGAAGTGGTCGTACACCCACGCCGAGGTGTACCCGGCCCGCTCGATGCTCGTCGCCACCGACTGCATCGCCGCCCATTGCTCCTCGACGGGGATCCCGACGAGATCGTGTCTCCAACCCTGCGGTACAAACGCTCCGAATTCCATGGATGTGAAGTTACCTGTCTCGATGGGCCATCGCAGACAGGCTGCCCGTGAATCCGAACAAGCCCAGGGTCGGGGTCTATCGTTGTTCGCCGATGGAACGCAAGACCAAGATCATCGCCACGATCGGGCCGGCAACTGCATCCGAGGCTGCAATCGAGGAGCTCATCGAGGCCGGCATGAACGTTGCCCGTCTCAACTTCTCCCACGGTGACAGCGAGGTGCATCGCCGTGTGTACGGCTGGGTCCGTGAGGCCTCCGATCGCATGAGACGCCCCGTGGCCGTCATGCAAGACATCCAGGGCCCGAAACTGAGGGTGGGGACGTTCCCCGACGGCGAGGTGACGCTGGAAGCCGGCTCGACGGTGATGCTGCGCCCGGGAGAGGGCGAAGGCACGGCGGATGAGGTGTACGTCCACTACCTCAAGGACGTCGATCTCGCCCCCGGAGCGCCCATCCTCCTGGCCGATGGGCTCATCCATCTCACGGTCGAGGAGGTCGGGGAGACCGGCGTTCGGGCCACCATCCGCGAGGGCGGCGTTCTCGGGTCACGCAAGGGTGTCGCCTTTCCGGGCAGCTCCATGGACATCCCGCCGATCACCGAGAAGGACCGCTCCGACCTCGAACTGGGCAAGGAACTGGGCGTCGACATGGTTGCCGCTTCGTTCGTGTCGAGCGGTGCGCACATCGAAGAGGTGCGATCGCTGATCGCCCCCGGCGTCTGCATCGTGGCCAAGATCGAGTCGGCGCTTGCCTACCGCAACCTCGACGACATCCTCGCTTCAGCGGACGCCGTGATGGTCGCCCGGGGAGACCTCGGTATCGATGTGTCGTTCGACACCATGCCCCGGATTCAGAAGGACATCATTGCCCGCACCAATGCGTACGGCCGCATATCGATCACTGCCACGGAGATGCTGGAGTCGATGACGTCGGCGCCGAGGGCAACACGTGCCGAGGTGACCGATGTCGCCAATGCCGTCCTGGACGGGACCGATGCGGTGATGCTGTCTGCCGAGACCGCCATCGGCAGCTACCCGGACCGGGCGGTGCGGACGATGTCCCGGATCTGCATCGAGGCCGAGAAGAGCCCCGATTACGGCCGTCCCCCGGAAGCCGAGTTCCTGGAGGACATCTCCCGTTTCGCTTCGGCAATCGCCCAATCGGCCGTAGCTGCCGCCGACAGCCTGGGCCTGCGCGCCGTCGTAGCGTTCACCGAGAGCGGGAGCACCGCCCGGCTGCTGTCGAAGTATCGGCCGCGGGCACGGGTGTACGGCTTCACGCCGAACATGGGCGCCTACAACCGCATGGCCATCTACTCGGGAGTGACCCCCATGATGCTGGAACGGGTCAGCTCGACGGACGACATGATCCTGGCCTCGGAGACCACCCTTCTCGAGCGCCAGATCCTCGAAGAGGGCGAGGGGGCTGTCATCGTGGCCGGAGTTCCCCCCAATCAGGAGGCGTCGACGAACCTCATGAAGCTGCACGTTCTGGGCGAAGCCGCCACCGGGATGCCCCATTGATCCGGTTGGATCACCAACCGGTTAGCCTGACCCCATGGGACAACAGATCGAAATCACATCAGTCGTCACGGTCGACAACGTCGCTCTCTTCGAGACCGACCGTTCGATCACGGGTCAGGACGGCATCGGTTTCGACGCAATCCCGGAACAGGTCGACACGCCTCCCGCCCAGCTCGCGCAACGGCTCTTCGAGGCCGTGGCCGATCTCGAGCGGGTCTATGTGGCCAGCAACCAGGTGACGGCCAAGAGGTCCGGTGACTGGGACGAGGACGGCCTGGCAACCGCCCGGTCTGTCATCACGGACCTGTTCGTCTTCTACGCAGTCGGCTGAGCGCGGTCGGCGACGATCCCGTCGCGGAGGCGTTGCATCGCCACGCCGGGCTGAATGCCCAACTCGGATCTCAGGAACGACGCGTATTCGTCGTAGACGCGTAATCCCTCTGGCTGCCGTCCGGACCGGCCGAGGGCCGTCACCAGCTGACCCCACAGGGTCTCGCGGAACGGGTATTGCGTCACGGCGGCACGGAGCGAGGCGACGATCTCCTGGTGCCGGCCCAGCTCGAGATCGGCATCGAAGCAGGTCTCGATGACGTTGAGCCGTATCTCCTCCAACCGGTAGGTCTCGAGACGGAGGAAGTCCCGGTCGGCAAGGTCCCCGAACGGCGCCCCTCGCCACAGCTCGAGGCCTTCGAGACACAGGGCCCGGGTGGTATCGGCGTCCTCGGCATCGCTGGCTTGCCCGGCGAGGTTCTCGAAGCGCATGGCATCGATCGAGTCATCGGCCACCGTCAGCGTGTAGGACCGGCCGCTGCGCGTGATCGCCTCCGGTCCGAGAAGGCGGCGCAGTCTGGTGACCTGCGAGTGCAGGGAGTGCTCGGGATCGTGTGGAGCCCCGTCTCCCCACGTCTCTTCGATGAGGAGATCCTGGGAGACCGCATGGTTGGCAGCGATGAGGAGTGCAGCCAGCACCGCACGCGTGACAGGTCCTCCCGGTGCCTCCAGCTGCCCTTCCGGAGTGCGCACCAGCATCGGCCCAAGGACGAGATACCTACACGGCTCCATGGTCCCCTCCATCCCCAGCATGCGCCTTCGCGTCGCTCAGGTCTAGTGCTACATGGCGACTGCAAGGTGGGCGCATTCGGGTTCCCAGGCGTTCCCACCCGGCGGGTGTCTGGTTTGTGTGGCCGGAGTGTCAGGTTGGGGAGGAAAGGAGGAGGCCATGACGCAGACAGTTGATCGTCAGGCAACCAAGGTTCGGCCTCCCCGGAGGGAAGTCCCTCAGAGGATCGAGCCCGTACGGCGTCAGCGCCGCGGGTATTTCGCCTGGATGGTGTCCCTGGTTGTCCTCCTCGTGATCGCTGCCGCCGGCTTCATCGTGCTGCAGTACATCGAGGAGACCGAGGTTTTGCCGGCCAGCGGCGAGTCCGTGTATGCGGAGTTCGACTGGTACGAGAATCTCGAGGGGTTCTATCTGACACCACCGGCTGCCGTTCCAAGTGGTGAGTCCGTGTACTCGGGTTACGGCTGGTACAACCATCTCGAAGGCTTCTATCTCGCTCCGCCGGCAGCGGTCGGCATGGGTGAGATCGTGTACGCCGAGTTCGACTGGTACTCGGATCTCGGGATGTACCTGAGGCCACCGTTCTCCGCGACCCAGTCCGGCATCCGGGAATGGCCGCAAGAGGTCATTCAGGGGCCGTATTCCATCAAGGGGCCCATCTGAGCTTCTGAGAACTGGAACACCGACATCGGCTTCCTCGCCGAGTCGAGAGCGGGCCCTTCGGGGCCCGCTCTTTCGTGTCAGGAGCCTTCGTCCGGGGGCGGTTCCTCGGGTGGCGGTTCCACATACACTCCCGGCGTGATGGTGATCACGGTCTCGAGGGGGGCGAATCCCGTCGGGTCCTGAGTCTGCACGAGCCCTTCCTGGGCGGGGTCGGCGACGTCGATGGGCGTGGCGACGGTCACGACGAAGCCTTGTGCTTCGAGGGCTGCAATGGCGTCTGCGACGGTCATGCCGACGACGACCGCGATCTCGAGCGGGCACTCCTCGCCGGTGTACAGCGGGTCGTCCTCGGGGATCTCGCACGGATGGATGCGGACCTGCATCGGTTTCATGCGGTACGACCAGGTCCACTCCTGCTCGATGACCTCGCCGTCGGGCATTTCCATGAACCGGGTCACCCGTGCGGTCCAACCCGTGAGCCCGTCGCTCTCGGTGACCGGCTCGCCCGGATTGACCAGCGGGTCGGGGATGTACTCGGTGGTCGGTTCCCTGTAGGCGTATCGGCCCGAAGTCTCGGATGTACAGGTCCGCCCGCCGTTGTTGCCCCAGAACTCGACGGTGATCGAGGTGTCGGTGTACTTGGTGTCGATGACCACCACGGCGTCGCTGTCGTTGCGCCACTTGAGGTCGATGCTGGGCCAATTGACGGTCGCTTCACGCACGACGGGGTACCTGGAGAAGTACTGCGAGTGCGGCTTGTGCTCGACGTCCTCGTAACAACCGAAGAACACGGCGTTGTAGATGGTCGTCGCGAATTGGCTGACTCCGCCGCCGATGGCGTCGACCAGCTCCCCGCCCGGTCCGATCATCCCGCCCTCGACGTAGCCCTTCTCGCGGGTTCGCTCGCCGGCCGTCTGGTTGAGCGAGAAGACCTCTCCTGGCCACACCACCGTGCCGTCGACCGAATCGGCGATCAGCTGGATGTTGGTCACCCGCGACTGGCAGCAAGGGTGCTTGGTGGTGAACTCGGACACCTTGGTGAACGGTCCCATGGACTCGGCGTCCTCGGTGGTGAACGCCGCGGGGTCCCCTTCGGCGAAGGGGAACACGGCAGTGCGTGACGTTCGTCTGGCGGCGTCGTCGAGTATCGACGTGACCGCCAGCACGTCGAGCTTCGTCCCGCTGCGGCTCGGCAGGATCTCCACTCCGCCCTCTTCGGCGAGCACGAACGCAGCATCGCGTGGCGGTTGCTCGATCTGGGCCTGATACGTGCTCAGCAGCTCGGCGACGGTGTCTTCGTCGAACCACAGCTCGATGCTCGTCGGCGAGTTCTCGACGACCTCGGAGCGGAGCGCCGAGGCGAGGCCATAGGACGTGAAGAGGATCGAGACGTCGGGGTCGGCAGCGGCGAGGACGATGGGCTCTGAGATCAGGAGGTTGGCCTCCTCCACAGCTGCGTCGATGTCGGCGTCGGTCAGTCGCGGGCTCACCGACTCGATGTCGAGCGTCAGGGGGAGGCGGCTGGCGGCGGTGAGCGAGTCGAGAACGAGGTCGCTGATCCCGGAGCGGTCGATGCGCCGTCCCGCCCTGGGGTATTCGGCCACAGCGACGCCGCTTTCGATGGCGACGCCACCGTCGAAGGCGGGATCGTCGATCGATTGCTGCTCGAAGCTCTCCACGGCGATCTCGACGGCTTCGCTGTCCACGGAGTAGTCGACGGTGATGTTCTCGGTGCTGGTGAAGCTGCCAAGCCAGGCGAACACGTCGCCGACACCACCGGAGCGATTGGCAGCCAGGGCCGCGGTGACGGCGGCGTCCTTGTCGAAGCCGAGTCCGACGGTCGAACCGGCGAGGGCATAGGTGTCACCCTCAACCACGAACGTGGCGGTGCGGGCCTGCATCTCGGCCTCGTGGGCATCCAAAGCCGCAAGCGCATCCGCCTCCGAGAGCCCGCCCACCGGCACGTCGGCGATGGTCACGTTGCGGGCGATCTCGCCCGAACCGGCAAGGCGGTCGATGGCATACGCGGACAGCGGCACCACCACCAGCAAGGCGGGGATACCGATGAGCAACCAGAAACGAGTAGTACGAGAGATCAAGACTGTGGCCCAGAGGGAGTCGAGGCATCGCAGTGTAGGGGGCGCGCGGGACTGTCCTGGCCAATCGATACGATGCCACCGTGATCGAGTTCCCACACGTCCCGGCCGGTGAGCCGCTCACCGTGAGCGCATCCACGTATGTCGCCTATCGCCGGTGCCCGGAGCAGGCCGTGGGCAGGCTGCGGGGCGAGTATCCCGAGGACTCTGCGGTCGGTTTCGTCGGGGGTCTCGCCCACCGGGTCTTTGCCAGGCACCTGCAGCATGGACCGATCTCCAAGGACGATTTCGCTCAGGCGTGCCGTGAGGAGATCGGTTCGTCGATGAACCCGAAGGTGGGGTCTCTCGGTCTGAAGCCCTCGACTCTCCAGCCGATCATTGCCGAAGTCGGCGACCTCTACGACCGGTTTCAAAAGGTGTCTCTCGAGGGGTGTCGCGACGTCGAGGTCTCGCTCGAGTTCGAGGCAACCGAGGGTGTGGTGATCAAGGGCATCGTCGACGCCGTGTTCGACGGTGAGGACGGCGGTGTCGTCCTGCGGGACTGGAAGACCGGCCAGGTGGGAGCCGTGGCCGATCAGCTCGCCTTCTACGGCATGCTGTGGACGCTGGTTCACGGCGAGCCGCCCGAGAGCCTCGATGCCTTCTCGGTGAAGACCGGGGAGACCTACGTGGAGCGGCCCACCCGTTCGGCCCTCCAGGCAACCGTGACCGATGTCGCCAGGTTCGTCACGATCGCCCGCCAGTCGTTTGCCGGTGTCCCGGCCGACACAACCGCAGGGCCGTGGTGCCGGTACTGCCCGCTCCTGCCCGAGTGCTCCGAGGGCCGGACTGCCGTCGCGGTCACGGATTGACCAGGGTCTGCCTGCGATACTGCCCGACCTCATGAGCCGCACCCTTGTCGCCCTGCACGCCCACCCCGATGACGAGTCGTCGAAGGGGGCCGGCACTGTCGCCCACTACGCCGATGAAGGGGTGCGCTGTGTGCTTGTCACCGCCACCGGAGGAGAGGCCGGCGACATCCTCAACCCGGCGATGAACCGTCCCGAGGTTGCCGAGAACCTGGCTGAGATCCGTGCGGAGGAACTTGCTGCTGCAGCGGAGATCATCGGCTACGACGAGGTGATCATGCTGGGCTATCGCGACTCGGGCATGCCCGACACCGAACCGAACGCCCATCCCGAGGCGTTCGTGAACGCACCATTCGACGAGGCACTCGAGCGGGTGGTCACGATCGTCAGACGCGAGCGTCCTGAGGTGGTCCTCGGGTACGACGAGCACGTTCGCTACCCCCACCCCGACCACGTCCGCATCCACGACCTGAGCCTGGCCGCCTTCGAGGCCGCCGCCGATCCCGAGCGATTCCCCGAATCAGGTGAGCCGTGGGAGATTCCCAGCCTGTTTGCGCCGGTGTTCACCGTTCGTCGCATCGAGACCCTCCACACCGCGATGCTGGGACTCGGGCACGAGTCTCCCTTCGAGCAGTGGATCGAACGCCTCGACGGCGCCACCGACACCGACAAGAACCTCGTCCACATCGACGTGACCGCAACCCTGGGAAGGGCCCGCGAGGCCCTCCGCGCCCACCGCACCCAGGTCGACCCCGACGGCTTCTGGTTCCAGGTCCCCCTCGACGTCGTCGCCGCCCACTACCCGTTCGAGGATTTCGAGCTCATGCAGTCGCGCGTGGACGTCGCGTCGACCGACGATCTCTTCTCTGGCATATAGCTGCTGGCTGCCGGCTGCCGGCTGCCGGCTACCGGCTACCCGCTCCCGGTGACCATCGACCATCGACTGATGACTGATGACTGATGACTGACGACTGACGACTGACAACTCGCTCCCACTGAAGCCCCGCCCCGTCTCTGCCGATACGT
>JABDIW010000297.1 GCA_013003515.1 Acidimicrobiia bacterium | reverse complement strand
CTCTTGCTCCGCATGAAGCCCGAGCAGTGGGATTCGGTGATCCAGACCAACCTCTCGTCCGCGTACACCTGTACCAAGGCGGTGCTGCGCGGGATGCTCAAGGCCCGTTGGGGGCGGATCGTCAGCGTGACGAGCGTTTCGGGCATCGCAGGCAACGCCGGCCAGGCGAACTACGCCGCGGCAAAGGCTGGACTCATCGGGTTCACCAAGTCCGTCGCCAAGGAGGTCGGATCTCGGGGCATCACCGCCAACGTCGTGGCTCCCGGGTTCATCGAGACCGACATGACCGAAGCGCTGGGCGATTCGGTGAAGGACACCGCCCTCGACCAGATCACCCTGGGACGATTCGGAGCCGCTCACGAGGTCGCCTCGGCCGTCGCATTCCTGGCGTCCGACGCTTCTTCCTACATCACAGGTCACACCCTTGTCGTCGACGGGGGCGTAGCGCTCTGACAAGACAGGACGCTCAATCAAGAAGGGAACAACATGGATCGCTCCGAAATCGAGAGCAAGATGTCCGACCTCCTCGTCGAGGAGCTCGGGATCGATCGTGACAAGATCACGATGAGTGCGACATTCGAGGAAGACCTCGAGGTCGACTCGCTCGGGGTCGTCGAGTTGCTGATGGCGCTCGAGGACAACTTCGACGTCACCATCCCCGATGAGGAAGCCGAGAAGATCGGCACCGTCGGGCAGGCCGTCGATCTGGTCGAGTCGAAGCTGGGCGGCTGACGATGCGCCGCGTCGTGGTCACCGGTCTCGGTGCCGTGACCCCCGTGGGTCAGGGTGTCGACGAGGTCTGGGGCAACCTCGTCTCCGGTGTCTCGGGTATTGGAGACATCACGCTCTTCGACGCCTCACACCTGCCGGCGACGATTGCGGCAGAGGTCACCGGCTTCGATCCCGAGGTGACCATCCCGCGCAAAGAAGCGCGACGCCTCGACCGCAATGCCCAGTTGTTCTGGGTAGCCACCGGCCAGGCCCTCGACGATGCGGGTATCTCCTACGAGGAGGACGACCCGGCGGGCAATCGGGCAGGTGTCGTCGTTGGTTCCGGCATCGGCGGGATTCAGACCTTCCAGGACGAGATCGATGTGATGCGTGAGCGAGGGCCGGGTCGCGTGAGTCCTCTGGCCATCACCAAGATCATCTCGAACATGGCGGGAGGCGTGGTGTCGATCGCCTATCACCTCTATGGCCCCAACACCTGCACGGTGACGGCCTGCGCCGCCTCGGCCAACGCCATCGGCGATGCCGCCGAGATCATCAAGCGGGGCTGGGCAGATGTCATGGTCGCGGGTGGAACCGAGGCCGGGATCTGCGAGTTCGCCATGGCCGGGTTCTCCCAAGCCCGGGCGCTGTCCACCCGCAACGACGACCCCGAGGGCGCCAGCCGACCGTTCGACCGTGGTCGCGATGGCTTTGTGATGGGGGAGGGTGCAGCGGCCCTGATCCTCGAGGACTACGAGCACGCGGCAGCGCGCGGCGCCACGATCTACGCCGAGGTCACCGGATACGGCATGTCTGCCGACGGCTTCCACATCACCTTGCCTCGCCCCGGAGGAACGGGAGCCGCCCGGGCCATGGTGATGGCCCTCGATTCCGCTGGGCTCGATGCGTCGGACATCGGCTACATCAACGCCCATGGCACGTCCACACAAGCCAACGACGTCACCGAGACGAATGCGATCAAGGCCGCTTTCGGCTCCTCGGCTCAAGATCTGGCGATCTCGTCGACGAAATCGATGACGGGTCACCTCCTGGGCGGGGCAGGTGCTCTCGAGGCGCTCGTGTGCATCAAGGCGATCAACGAGGGCGTGATTCCGCCCACGATCAACCTCGACGATCCGGATCCCGAGTGCGATCTGGATTACGTGCCCAACACGGCACGTGAGGCCACCTTCGACCATGCCATGAGCAACTCCTTCGGGTTCGGCGGGCACAACGTCGCCCTCATCTTCTCCCGGGTCTAGGAGTCTGCGGCCTCTCGTTGCCAGGCCAGCACATACGCCGCACCGCAGAGAAGTGAAGCGAGCGCAGCTGCCAGGAAGACGATGAGCAGGGGACGAGGCACACCCCCGGGCACCATCGCGGCAGCGAAGAGACCCGTGAAGAAGGCGATCGGGCCGCTCACCGCCAGCCCGATCGTCGCCAGTGACCGGGACACCGACGCGGTCGGCTGGGTCACTCGTCGCCCGTCTCACATCCCGGGCCCGGAGGCTCACGACCTGCCGCAGCCGCTTCGCGGTACTCGTCCAGCGACCGCGTCGTCAGGGTCACGACGACCGCGATGCCGACTGCCGCTCCTATCGCCGTAACCAGACCGGCCATCAACTGCCACACGGGACAGCCCCCGGCGGCGTCGCGACACAGGATCCGCACGATGCTCGATCCGATGAGGCCGCCGGCCACGGCACCGCCGATGACGGGAAGCACGATCACGGGTTTGATCTGGAGCGGTCCGATCCCGGCCGCCACGAAACCGGAGGCCAGGGCACCGACGACGGCTCCGGGGAAACTCCCGACCAACCACCCGACCACTCCTCCGACGATCACCCCGCCGAGTACCCACCTCATGATGGCTCACGAGTGGGGATCGGTCTTCCTCGCCGCGGGCCGGGAAGGGTCGAATACAAGGGGCGAATGGCTCTGCCCGCCTCGGGCGTCCATGCCATCACCAGCACCGTGATCGTCGTTGCCGCCACCGCCAGAGACCACGGCAGTCCGGACGAGAACGCCGCCCAGGCCCCGAGAGCAGGGACCACGGTCCGGGCTGCCCACAGACCCCACGGATGCCCGGTTGCGTAGCTCCACCCCACGATGGGGACCGCCACCCCGGCCACGACGTGGGCGGCGTCGACTCCGTCGATACCTCCGATGCCGGCAACCACCGGGAACCCGACGAGTGTCAGGGCCAGCGTCATGGGGCGAGGGCCGACACCGTCGGGCGGCGGGAGGCGGCGAAGCCATGGCGTCAGCCAGGGGCCGCTCAGCGACCCGAGCGCAACCAGTGCCAACACTCCAGTGGTGGCCGCTCCCCAGGTCGGATCGGGGACGACGGCAGCGAGAAGGTACGCAATGGACACGCCAGCTCCGAGGGCGCGGCCCCAGGGAGCGTGCACGAGCAAGAGTGCCGCCATGGCGACCATGGCGAGCACCAGGAGGCCAAGCCCGATGAGTGTGCCGGCACCACCGATCTCAGGGTCGAGGATCAGCCACGTCGTCCCGACGAGGGCTGAGACAACGAAGACGGCGCTGGCGACGAAGGGTGCCATGGGCTGATTATGCCGCTCGAGCGGCGGCTGTCGGCTACTGAGCCGGGCGCGAGTCGATCGTGCCCGGAATCCGATTCTGACCGAGGAAGGTGAAGTAGCGATACAGACCCGGCTCCAGGTCCCTGAAATCGATCTGGTGGACCTCGCCGAGCTCGATCTCGAACTCGACACACGGACTGCACCGTGCGTCGGGGTCTCCGGTCTCCTGAGCGGCTCGAGCTTGTGCACCGAGCTCGCCCCTTCGGGTCTCGATACTGAAGGTTCGTGGATTGCCCTCATCGTCGATCGACTGGGTGTCCTGGTGGCGCCATTCGACGATGTAGGTCTCCACGAGATCGAGCTCGAGGTTCGACGGTCGGAACGCACCGTTCTCGATCACCACGATCACCACACCTTCAGGGAGCGGTTCGGTCGTCGTCGTGGTGGACGGGGTCAGGTTCCGCTCCAGCGCCTCGGGACTCGGGCCACTGGCACAGGCAGTCACCATCAGGGCGAGCGCTGCCAGCGTTGCTCCGATGCGTGTCATGCGGTGATGGTGATGGGCAGGCATGGAGGCGAGAGTCTAGGGAGAGTCGGCGGGTGCTTGCTCGACCGGCGGGAACTGCAGTCCCTGGTCCGGCTCCCAGTATTCGAGCTCGGACCACGCCCTGCCCCGCCGTTCGAGCAGGACGATCGACCCGTGTCCCGGCTTGGAAACGTGCAGGTGCTCCAGGGCGCCCCCGGTGAGCTGGATGCGGGCTGACTGGACGGGATCCTGGTGGGACACGAACACCACGAGGCCGTTCTCGGCGACGTTGTCGGCGACCGCATCCTCGACTCGCCTGGCCACGTCATCGATGCTCTCCGGGCTGAAGGGGAGGTCTGTCGGGTGTTCCAGGTACGCCTCGAGCTCGCCGGGGAAGACCTCGGGTAGGTCCTCCCACACGGTGCCGGCCCATCGCGATCCAAGCAGCCATTCTGTGAGGCGTTCATCGATGGTGGGAGCCATCCCGGTGCTCGCCGCGATGGCGCCGCCAGTCTCGACGGCCCGCTGGAGCGGAGAGGTGACGATGGCGGCAACGCCCAACTCGACGAGGCGGGCCGCCGTGGCTGCGGCCTGGGCCCAGCCGCGGGCATTGAGGCCGAATCCGTCGAGATCGGCGTACACCACGTGGTCGGGGTTGTGGACCTCCCCGTGACGGACGAGGGCGATACGTGCGCTCACATCGGCGACGCTACCGGTCCGGCTGGGATACTCGGGCCATGCCCGGCCGCATCACAGAGCCGATCCTGCACGTGGACATGGATGCCTTCTTCGTGGAGGTCGAGCGACGCCGTGATCCATCGCTGGTGGGAAAGCCGGTCGTGGTCGGAGGTCTCGGACGCAGGGGCGTGGTGGCGACCGCCAGCTACGAAGCCCGCGAGTTCGGGGTCGGCTCGGCGACACCCATGGCTGTGGCGCGACGGCTGGCGCCACATGCGGTCTACGTGGCACCCGACCACCGCCTCTATTCGGCGGTGTCTCGCGATGTGTTCGCCGTGTTCGGAGAGTTCACCCACCTCGTCGAAGGGCTGTCGGTCGATGAGGCGTTCCTGGATGTCTCAGGCCTCCGTCACCACTACGACACCGCTGTCGAGGTTGCCGAAGCCATCCGTCTCAGATTGAGCGAGCACCTCGGATTGCCCGCATCGGTCGGCGGCGCCACGACGAAGTTCATCGCCAAGGTGGCCTCGGACATGGCGAAGCCCGATGGGGTGCTGGTCGTTCCCGCAGGGACCGAGCTCGAGTTTCTCCGGCCGCTGCCGGTGCGTCGGCTGTGGGGAGTTGGCGATGCGACCAAGAAGGCGTTGGATGCCATCGGCGTATCCACGATCGGGGAGCTGGCGGATCTTCCGGACCAGGCGCTCGAACGTCGGATCGGACCCGGTATCGGCGGACACCTCCGCGCCCTCGCCGCCGGCATCGATGACCGCCTGGTGGTGGCCGGCGGCGGCGGAGCCAAGTCGATCTCCGTCGAGGAGACCTACTCCGTCGATCTGGTCGATGACGACGCCATCGAGCGGGCCCTCCTCGACCTCAGCGATCGTCTCGCCCGTCGACTGCATCGTGCGGACGCTGCGGGTCGAACGGTGACTCTCAAGATTCGGTTCGATGACTTCACCACGCTGACCAGGAGCCACACCGAGCCCGCGCCCGTCCATCTGTCCCATCAGATCCATGGCGCCGCCACGATGCTGCGGGCCCGGACCGAGCCAGGCAGGCCAGTTCGCCTCCTCGGGCTCGGGGTCACGGGGCTCGTAGACGCCGCCATGCCACTCCAGATGGACCTCACGGCAGTCACCCGCGACGCAGCCGCCGAGGCCGTCAACCAGGTCAGAGATCGCTTTGGGGACGATGCGGTTCGCCCGGCCCGGCTGGTCGAACGCCCGGCTCCGGGGGGCGAAAATCCCCCTCTGGAGTAGCTCGGGCCATCGGTATACTGGCCACCCGACAACCGGCGGCAGGTACCCAATGGGCCTCAACGAACGTGAGCAGCGCATCCTCGACGAGATCGAGCGGCAGTTCTATGAAGACGACCCGCA
>JABDIW010000254.1 GCA_013003515.1 Acidimicrobiia bacterium | reverse complement strand
TAGCAGTGGGCCGGCCGTGGTCGAAGAAGCAGTTCACTCAAGGTGCAAATCCCCAACTTGACTTACACTGCCAAGAGGGGTTGACAACGGCCGAAAGGGCTTGATTCATGGGTGTGATGCGGAGATTGGAACGGCTGCGGGGCGACGATGAGCTTCGCGTTGCCCTGGTGGGCGCCGGCATGGTGGGCCACAACCTGACCTATCAGATCAACTTCACTCCCGGCATGCGGACCGCTCTTATCGTCAACCGCACGACGGCCAACGCAGTCGATGCCTACCGCAAGGCCGGACTCTCCGTCGACGACATCGTCGTGAGCGACGACCCGGCCACGCTGTCCAAAGCGATGCAGGCAGGCAAGCCGGCGGTGACCACATCTGCCGAAGCCATGTGCGAGCTCGATGAGGTCGAGATCGTCATGGAATGCTCGGGTTCGGCCGAACATGGCGCCGATGTCACCCGTACCGCCCTCGAAGCGGGCCTCGACGTGGTCACTATGAACGCCGAAGCAGACGCCACCGTCGGCTATCTGCTCAAGACAGTGGCCGACGCCAACAACGTCGTCTACACCCTGGCCGACGGCGATCAGCCGGGGGTGCTTGCCCGTCTCATCGAGTTCGTGGCGAGCTCGGGGTTCGAGGTCGTTTCGGCCGTTAACTGCAAAGGCTTCATGGACGTCCACGCCACCCCGGAGAGCATCAAGGAATGGTCGGTGAAGCAGGGCACGAGCCTGCCGATGACGACGTCGTTCACCGATGGAACGAAGATGAACATCGAGCAAGCCAACCTGGCCAACGCCTTCGACCTCCACCCTGAAGTGCGCGGCATGCGAGGAGTCAAGAGCACTCTGGCCACCGTCACCGAGGACATGGTCGCCGCACTCGACGGTCACGGAACCGTCGAATACACCATCGGGGGGGACTTCGCAGGCGGCGTCTTCGTCCTTGCCCACTCCGACAACCACGAGATGATCCAACCGGCTCTCCGGTTCCTCAAGATGGGCGACGGGCCCTACTACACGTTCTATCGGCCTTACCACCTCGTCCACATCGAGGCCCCGGTGTCGATTGCCGAGGTCTACCTCGACAAGGAACCAACGATCGCGCCGGCCGGTCCGTTCGTAACCGATGTGATTGCCATGGCGAAGCGGGACCTCGTGCCGGGCGACATGCTCGACGGGATCGGGGGCTGGACCACCTACGGCGAGATCGACTCGGTCGAGAACGCCGACGGGTTCCTCATCGTCGGGCTCACCGAGCACGCCCGCATCGTCAAGCCGGTGGCGATGGATGAGCCCATTCCCCTCGACGCCGTGGAGCTCGACGACTCGATTCCGATCGTGAAGGATCGCATCGAACAGGACGCCCTCTAGGAATCCCGGCTACCAGAAGACCGGCTCGAGCACCACAGTCGTAGCGAGAACAATGGCCGTCAGTGGAGCTCCCAGCCGGGCGTAGTCGAAGAAGCGGTACCCGCCCGGACCGTACACCATCGTGTTCGTCTGATAGCCGATGGGGGAGAGGAACGAGGCCGACGCGGCGACGGCGATGGCAATGGCGAACC
>JABDIW010000238.1 GCA_013003515.1 Acidimicrobiia bacterium | reverse complement strand
CCATCGAGGAGGTCGAGGTGCTCTCCCTCGGCGCCCCCGCCGAATACGGCAATCTGACCGGCGCGGTCTACAACGTGGTCACCCGCCAGGGCACCAACGAGTTCCATGGTGACGTCAACTACTACTTCCAGAGCGACAGCCTGACCGGGACCAACACCGAACCCAAGGACGACGGCGTCTTCGACGACGAGACCGGCGAACTGATCGCCCGCTTCCCCTACACCACCGAGGAGTTCACCGACTACAGCGTGCAGCTCGGTGGCCCGATCGCCAAGGACCGGCTCTGGTTCTTCGCCTCCTACAACAAGCAGGAGGACGGCTGGCTGTCCAGAGGCGCCGACCCCTCGATCGGCCCCCTGGCGAGCAACTTCGACGACGCCGATCGGCTCTTCCTCAAGGCCAACCTGCAGATCAACCCGAGCCACAGCGTGGTGTTCAGCTACAACGTGGACGAGCACTCGGAACGGGTGGGCATCGACGACCAATCGGCGCCGTCCACCGCCTGGAAGCGCACCACCGAGACGCCCACCCCGAGCCTCGGATACACCGCGGTGCTCTCCGACAGGACGCTGCTCGACGTGCGCGCCACCGGCTTCCGGTCAGAGGTCTTCCTCGGCCCGTCCGACCCCAGTGCGCCGCTACAGGAGCCGCGCTTCCTGGACATCGACCGCTACTACTACTACGGCGGCCACTACTACTTCTACGACCTCGAGCCGACGCGGACGACCATGAACGCCAAGCTGTCGCATCTGGCGGACGACTTCCTGGGCGCCAGCCACGACTTCCGATTCGGCGTCCAGTACAACGACTCCTCGGCCGGCGGCATCTACGGCTACAACGACTTCGTCTACACCTACTCCATCAGCTATCCCGGATACGGCTACGGCTTCTCCCGGCCGATCTTCAGCTACAGCGGCAACACCGAGGCGCTGGGCCTGTTCCTCGACGACACCATTCGGGTCAACGACCGGCTGACGCTGAACTTCGGCGTGCGCTATGACGAGAACCGGGCGTACTCCGAGGCGCAGGACGAGCTCGACGAGAACGGCAATCCGACGGGGGTCAGATTCGACGAGGTGGAGCACTACACCTGGGAGTACATCTCGCCGCGGTTCGGCTTCAACTACCAGCTGACCGGCGACGGCAGGACCGTGCTGAAGGGCCATTTCGGGCGCTACCACCGGGCCATCGCCACCGGCGAGTTCGCCAACGTCATCGGGCCGTCCATCAAACCGTACTTCGCCGGCGTCTACGACACCTTCGCCGGGGACTTCGAGTTCCTCGACCAGATCACCGACAACACCAACCTGCTGGTGGATTCGAACTACAAGAGCCCGCGCACAGACCAGTTCATCCTGAGCCTGGAACGCCAGCTCAAGGGCAACATCGGTCTCGCCCTCAACCTGGTCTACAAGCGGGGCCGGGACTTCGCCGCCTGGCGGGACATCGGCGGCATCTACGAGTCGGTCAC
>JABDIW010000096.1 GCA_013003515.1 Acidimicrobiia bacterium | reverse complement strand
TCGCGGCTCGTTCCCCCGGTCTTCCTGGACCGCTCGACGACGACCGGACACGAAGCGCCGCCCAGTCGCTCGATCTGCTCGGCGTCTGAGGTTCAGTTGCCGGCGGAGACCTCTGAGAGAACCGCAGCCACCACTTCGTCGAGGGCCAGGTCCGTCGTGTCGAGGACGACGGCGTCCTCAGCGGGCCTGAGTGGTGACACCTCCCGGCCGGAGTCCGCGTCATCGCGGGCGACGAGCGATCGCTCGATGTCGGACACCTCTTTGCCGGCTGCCTCGGCGTCCCCAGCCCGGCGTTGGGCGCGAACCGACGGATGGGCGGTGAGGAACACCTTGATCTCCGCATCCGGGAACACGACTGTCCCGATGTCACGACCCTCGACCACCGAATCACCGTGATCCGCCACCCAACGACGCTGTAGTTCGACCACTGCCGACCTCAGCTCGGCCACCGCAGACACGGCGCTGACGGCGCCCGTGACGCGATCTGAACGTACTGCCTCGGTGACATCGGCACCGTTGAGAAGCACCACCCCGTCCTCGAACGCGATGTCGATCGCCGACGTCGCCCCGATCACTCCACAGGCATCGTCCGGATCGATGTCGGCCAGGAGCACTGCAAGGGTCGCCGCCCGATAGGTGGCGCCCGTGTCGAGGTAGGCATAGTCGAGCTCGGCAGCCACCCGCTTGGCCACGGTGCTCTTACCACTGCCTCCGGGGCCATCGATGGCTACGACAACCACAGCGCCTCCAGCTCCTCATAGAACGACGGCCACGATACGGCGGCGACTGCGGCGTCGGCGATCTCCACAGGCCCGGCTGCCGTGGCAGCAACGGCGGCGGACATGGCGATGCGATGATCGTGATCGGTCTCGACTCTGCCTGGCTCGAGCCCACCGGTTCCGATCACCGTGAACCCGGACGCCGTCTCCCGGGCCTGGCCACCCAGCGACGTGACCATCGCCACCGTGCTGGCGATCCGGTCGCTCTCTTTGGCCCGAAGCTCACCGGCGTTCGAGATGCGTGTCTCTCCGTCCGCATATGCGGCGACGACGCCGAGCAACGGGAGCTCATCGAGCGCTCGCACCGTCAGATCGCCTGAGATGCGGCACCCTCTCAGTTGTCCGTGGCGAGCCCGGATCGTCCCGATGGGCTCCCCGAACTGCATCTCGGTGGTCGTGACCTCGATATCCGTGCCCATCTGTCTCAACACGTCGACAAAACCGAGCCGGCCCGGGTTCAGAGACACGCCCTCGATCGTGAGATCCGACCCCGGTGTGATTGCCGCAACCGCAACCAGGAACGCTGCTGACGATGGATCGCCCGGGACCGCCGATCGAAGCGGGGGAAGGGGTCCAGGGTCGATCCGGAATCGCGTGGGGGTCTCCATCTCTCCGCGGCCGACAGCGTGGAGATACCGCTCGGTGTGATCTCGAAACCCTGGTGGCGAGTCGACCCGGGAAGGACGATCGGCCTGCAGCGCCGCGAGGGAGAACGCAGTTCGCAACTGGGCAGACGCCATCGGGATGGCGATGTCTGCCCCCCGCAGGGACCGGCCGCTGATCTCGATTGGCGCTGTCCCCTCGCCAGAGGTCTCCACCGACGCTCCCAGGACCTCGAGGGGCCCCACCAGCCGGCGCATCGGACGTCGCTGGAGCGACGAGTCACCGGTCAACGTGGAGACGAACGGGCGTCCGGCAATGGCTCCAGCCATCAGGCGGAGAGTCGTTCCACTGTTCCCACAGTCGAGGTCGCCTTCGGGGGCTTGCCAGGCAGCGATACCCGGGGACACCACGGTTCCCTCTGCGATCTCGACGCCCAGTGATCTCAGAACCTGGCTGGTGGACTCGATGTCGGCCCCCGGCCCGAGGCCTTCGATGTGGCTCTCCCCTTCGGCCATTGCGCCGAACACCAGGGCTCGATGTGACAGCGATTTGTCTCCGGGCACGGTCACGGATCCCCGAACCGGCCCCGAGAACGGTCCAAACGTCCGGTCGTCAGTCATCGGCAATCACGGCGGCAGCGTAGAGCTCCGCCACTTCGCCTGGATCGAGCCGACGACTCTGACCCGGGCTGAGGCGCCCATCGCGAAGTGGCCCGATGGCGGTGCGGGTCAGACTGATCACGTTGGCTCCGATGGCATCGCACATGCGGCGCACCTCCCGGTTGCGGCCTTCCCCCATGGCGACCTCGATGAGGGCTCGGGACCCATGCCGATCGAGCTCCCGTACCGCAACCGCTCGGGCGGGGCCGTCTTCGAGCTCGACACCGCTGGAGAGGGACCGGATGGCCGACGGACTGGGATCACCATCGACGAGCACGACATAGGTCTTGGTGATTCCGAAGCGAGGATGGGTGATCAGGTTGGTGAGATCACCGTCGTTGGTCACCAGCACCAGGCCCTCGGAGTCGGCGTCGAGACGGCCTACCGGCCACACTCGTAGGTCGGTGTCCACGAGTTCGACGACAGTCCGCCGTCCGTGGGTGTCCTCTGCGGTCGAAATCACCCCGACAGGCTTGTAGGCGAGGAAGTGCACGAGATCCGGATTGACCGGAATCCGGTTCCCGTCGAGACGAACCACAGCGGTTGCCGGATCGACCCGTTCGCCGATGCGGGCAGGGCGCCCGTCGACCGTGACCCGACCAGCTGTGATCAGGTCTTCGGCCCTGCGCAGAGAGGCAAGACCCGACCGGGCGATCAGCTTGTGGATTCGTTCGATGTCGACTCCGGGCGGAAGGGCCGCTCCAACGCGTCCAAGACCTCAGCGGGTGGTACGTGGTCCGCAAGAGGAGGAAGATCGGCGAGGGTGTCGAGCCCGAGCTTCTCGAGGAACAGGGTCGTCGTCCCGTACAGGATGGCCTGGCCCGGGCCCGGATCGCGACCGATCTCGGCGACGAGACCGCGGCGCTCCAGTGTCTGCATTGCTCGCTCGGCATCGACACCGCGGATCTCAGAGACCTGGCCCCGCGAGACAGGCTGCTTGTAGGCGACCACGGCCAACGTCTCGAGCGCGGCCGGCGAGAGTCGGGTGGCCGCCTCGGTGGCAGCGAACCGCTCCAGATAGGGCTTCGCCTCCGGACGGGCGAACATGCGCCACCCGCCCCCGACCCGTCGGAGGACGATTCCGGCGTCGCGAGCGGCGAGGTCGTCTGCCAGTCCTTCGAGCTCCGCTTCCACGTCTGTCCGTCCGACTTCGAGCACCTCAGCCAGCTCGGTGGTGGTCACCGGTGTCTCCGCCACGAACAGGATCGACTCGATGAGTGCTCGGGACTCCATCACTGGCTCCATTCGCTGAGGGTCATGCCATCGACGGGGCGCTCGCCTGTGCCCGTCACCACGATCGGCTGTCGCCGATCGTCCTGGCTCAGCCTGACGACGCCCCATCGAACCAGCTCGAGGAGCGCAAGGAAGTAGGCAACTACCTCGACGGGACGCTCGCAGTGCGAGACGAGCTCGTCGAAATCGGTGAGGACCTCGGCGTTCACCCTTGCCCGGAGGTCGACGATCGCGTCGTCCACGCTGGGAAGCTCGAGATCGAGATGGTCGAGATCCGGTTCGAGTGATCGGTTGATCACACCGTGTGCCAGGCGACCGAACCGCTCCGGTGTGATGGTCAGCGAAAGCTGCGGTGGGGGCGGAACGATGTCGGAGTCAAGTCCGACCATTCGCGGCACGTAGTCCCGATTGGTTGCGAAACGGTGAGCGAGCACGGCCGCGACGTCCTTGAACGTCAGGCATGCCAAAAGCCGGGCCAGGAGCCGGTCACGTTCCTCGGCCAGTGCCAGCTCCTCGTCGAGATCGACATCGCGACCGTCGGGCAACAGGAATCGCGCCTTGAGCTGGATGAGCGTCGACGCGATCAGCAGGAATTCCGAGGTCACCTCGAGGTCCAGCGCCCGCATCTCGTCGAGATAGGCGACGTACTCGGTGACGAGATCGCTCAACGACAGCTCGGTGATGGTCAGCTGGTGTGACGTGATGAGCTGGAGGAGGAGGTCCACCGGCCCTTCGAAGACCCTGGTTTTGACGTGATAGCTCACAGGGCGCGAAGCGTAGTTGGCGGTTCGTGCTCCCTCGGGGATCACGCGCCGTGGTCCGCAGCGAGCAGGATCTCCCAATCCCCGGAGTCGACATCGTCTGGTGCCGGTTGTGGGTGAAGCTCGGCAAACGAGATGGCGAGACCCGGTGCCGATGCCGTCCGGAGGTCGTCTGCACCGAGGGAACCGTGACTTCGATACCGCAGATAGCGGCCCCGCATCGGCAGCCGCATGATCTGGAGAATGGTTGCCAGAGAACGGCCAACGGCCCCGAGATCGGCGTGCCGCTTACCTACGTCATGGACCAGGGCCGCCACGATGACCTCATCCCCACCACCGAGGCGCTGGGCCTCGCGCGCAACGCGGAGGGCGTGCCGCTGGTCCTGTGGCGACTGATCGAAGAAGAGCGATCGAAGGGGCTCGTCAACGGCGTTCGTCACCCACAGCTGTTCGCCGGGGCGCAATGGTCGGGCTCGAAGAAACCCGAAGAAGCGGCGAACGAGGTGAGTGGCGTGTCTCAGGACTTGTTGGATTTGCACTCGACGCAGAGCGTCGATGTGGGTCGGGCCTCCATGCGGGCGGCGCCGATGTCTTTGCCACAGTTGTTGCACACGCCGTAGTGGCCCTCGTCGAGATCGTTGAGGGCCTGATCGACGTCACCGAGGAGGATCATGAGGTTCTCGACGAGACCGAGCACCTCGGTGCGCTCGGCAGTTGCGGCAGCCGCATCGGCGAAGCCGTCACCAAAATCGGTGTCAGCCTTCAGCTCGCCCTTCTCGGTCGCGCCGAGCTCGTCCAGCTGGTGCACGATCTTGGCGCGCTCGTCGTGGAGCTCTGCGCGGGCGGCGTCGTAGTTGATCGTCATATCGGTCACCTGCTCGGGAGAAGCGGCAGTTCGCCGCATTGTCCATTCATCGGTAGGGAACGCCACCTCCTTGACTCGGTCCGCTCTCGAAACGGACTGAACCGCTTCAGCGGCTCCTGGGATGCGAGGTCATGTACACCTCGAGGAGGTGCTCTGGCGTAACCCTGGTGTAGATCTGTGTGGTCGAAATACTAGCGTGCCCCAGCATTTCCTGGACCGTTCGCAGGTCCGCCCCTCCCTGCACCATGTGGGTGGCCGCCGAGTGCCGCAGGACGTGAGGAGACACGACATCGATGCCGGCAGTTCCTCCGTGGCGTCGGATGATGCCCCAGATCCCCTGCCGGGAGAGCCGCCCTCCCCTCTTGTTGAGAAACACGGCGCCAGGATCACGGCCCGGCGTACGCATCGCGAGTCGATGGGGCAGGTACCGCTCGATGGCAGCCACTGCATGAGTCCCGAGCGGGACGAGACGCTGCTTGGAGCCCTTGCCGGTGACGATGACCGTGCCGGCAACGAGATCGACGTCGTCGAGGTCGAGGGCCGTCGTCTCCGACACCCGGGCGCCCGTCGCATACATGAACTCGAGGAGTGCCCTGTCGCGCGTCCCCAGGTCAGTGGTCTCGTCGGGCGCATCGAGAAGCCGCTCCACCTGTTCGATCGTGAGTGCCTTGGGCAGTGACATGCCACGGCGCGGCGTGTCGATGAGCACCGTCGGATCGACAGGCGTGATCTCCTCTGACACCAGGAACCTGTGCAAGCCGCGCACGGCCGCAAGCTTCCTCGCGATGGTCGATGCCGCCAGACCCCGCTCTCGCAAGCTGACCATGAACCGAGCGACCTGGTCGGCATCGGCTGTGGCGCCGTCGAGGAACGCCAGATACTGGTTGAGGTCACGCCGATATGCGGCGAGTGTGTTGGCCGCCAGATCTCGCTCTGCGGCAAGAGCCGCCAGGTACTCCTCGACCTGCTCTCTCACGTCGCCAGCGTCAGCCCGATGATGGTCTTCGCATCCACGATCTCACCGCTGCGGATCAGACCCAACGCGTCTTCGAGCG
>JABDIW010000221.1 GCA_013003515.1 Acidimicrobiia bacterium | reverse complement strand
CTGGGGGTGGAGACGATGGAGCGGCTCGGGTTCACCGCCGACCAGTACGAGGCTCAGGGCTTCGATCTGCTCGCCGGACTCGGCTTCAGCCCTCAGCAGGTGCTGGAGGCCAACGACGTCATCTGTGGTCGCCAGACCATCGAGGGCGCACCCGGGCTCGACCCGATGCACCTGCCGGTGTTCGACACGGCCAACAGGAACGGCCGCTACGGCGAGCGGTTCATCCACCACCTCGGCCACGTGCGGATGATGGCGGCGGCGCAGCCGTTCCTGTCCGGAGCGATCTCGAAGACCATCAACCTGCCCAACGAGGCGACCATCGAGGACATCGAGGAGTCGTACTCGAAGTCGTGGGAGCTGGGCCTCAAGGCCGTGGCTCTCTACCGGGACGGCTCCAAGGCCTCCCAGCCGCTGTCGTCGACCACCGAAGACGGTGGGGCGATGGAGGAAGACGAGACAGCCGAGGCCGTCGAGGAGGCTCTCGAGGTCGAGCAGCGGATCCACGCCGGTCTGTTCGCCCCCGGCGTGTCACCCACCCAGGCGTATCACGATCTGCACCGTCCCCGGTTCCTGTTGCCGTCACGGCGTCGTGGCTACACCCAGGAAGCCCGGGTCGGCGGTCACAAGGTGTTCCTCCGCACCGGCGAGTACGACGACGGCACCCTCGGCGAGGTCTTCATCGACCTGGCCAAGGAGGGCGCGACCCTGCGAGGGGTCCTGTCGTGTTTCGCCATCGCGGTCTCCAAGGGCCTCCAGTACGGCGTGCCCCTCGAGGACTTCGTCGACACGTTCACGTTCCAGACGTTCGAGCCCCGCGGCATGGTGGAGGGTCACCCCAACATCAAGATGTCGAACTCGATCATCGACTACGTGTTCCGGGCCCTCGGTGTGGAGTACCTGCACCGTGACGAGCTGGCCCAGGTCCCACCGGATCGTGCCGACAGCGACCTGCCCGGCGCTCCCAAGGGTCTGGCGGTCGAGGCCGGCGTCCAGCTCGGTCTCCAGGAGGCAGCGATGGAAGCCGACATCGCCGCTCAGGCCCAGGCAGCGGATTGGGTCGACGGCGAGGCCGACGTCAACGGCCAGATCCCGACGCCGGTGGCCACAACCGTGGTCGCTCCCGAGCCTGCTGCTCCGGCAGCCGTCGTGGCGCCCGAGATGATCCCGGTGCGCAGCAGCGCCCCGGCCGGCCAGACCGCCGACGCCCAGACCAGCTCGGTCCAGGCGGTGCTCGCCTCGAACATGGGCGACGCCCCGCTGTGTGACACCTGCGGTCAC
>JABDIW010000083.1 GCA_013003515.1 Acidimicrobiia bacterium | reverse complement strand
CGTGGTGAGCACTGCAGGCACCGACGTCGAGTACGTCGAGCTGTACGGGACGCCCGAGCTGTCTCTCGACGGGCTCAGCCTGGTCGGTTACGAGGCCGACGTGGACTCGTCTGGTCTGGGCGGAATTGACACTCAGATCGACTTCGGACCCGGTGACGCTCTGGGCACCAACGGGTTCTTCCTCGCAGGCACCTCCCTGGTCCTCGTCGAGTACACCGTCCTGCCCGACCTCGAGATCCCGAACAACACGTTCGAGAACTCGAGCGCCACGTACGCCCTCGTCGAGACGGCAAGTCTCGAAGCGTCGGAGCTAGTCGTTGTCGACGGCGTGCACCTCACCGATTCCGACAACGATCCCTCGCTGCTCGCCGAGGCCCCATCCGTGGGTCCCGATGGCAGCTTCCTCCCGGCCGGCGCCCGGCGCGTCGAGGACGGTGTCGACACCGACACTGCCGCTGACTGGGTCTTCAGCGACTTCTCGGTCCCCGGCCCGAACAACACTCCAACCGCCGGCGGGGGCGATGACCCCGGGTCGGGCGGCGCGTGCGGTGATCCGGTCACGGCCATCTACACCATCCAGGGCAGCGGCGACGCAAGCCCGCACGATGGTGAGGTCCACAGCATCGAGGGCGTGGTCGTCGGTGACTTCCAGGGTCCCGACGGACTCAACGGCGTCTTCGTCCAGGAATCCGACGAGAACAGCGACGGTGACCCCGCTACGTCTGACGGCATCTTCGTCCTCGACGCAGATGTCGGCGCCGACGTCTCTGTAGGCGACGTGGTGCGAGCGACCGGAACGGTCTCGGAGGGCAACAGCCTCACCCAGCTGGTCAACGTGACCGGCTTGCTCAACTGCACCGCAGACGCCGGCTTCACCGGCACGGCATCACCGAGCGCGGTGACGCTTCCGGTGGCGAGCTTGTCGGATTGGGAGAGCACCGAAGGGATGCTCATCACCATCGACCAGATGCTGTACGCCTCGGGCAACTTCACCCAGGCCCGCTTCGGCGAGGTCGACCTGTCGATCAACGGCCCCCTCGACAACCCAACGAACGTCGTAGCGCCCGGCGCCGACACGTTGGCACTCCAGGACCTGAACAACCGCAGCCGGATCCAGCTCGACGACGGCAGCGGTGCTCAGAACCCGCAACCGCTGCCTCCGTATCTGGGGGCAGGGGGCACGCTGCGAACCGGCGACACCCTCGACGGGATCACCGCGGTTCAGAGCGAGCGCAACGGCACCTACGAGCTGCACCCGACCGGGTCGGTTGTGTTCACGCGAGCCAACGAGCGACCGTTGACGCCTCCCGATGTCGGCGGCGACCTGACGGTGGCGGCCTTCAACGTGTTGAACTACTTCACGACCATCGACGAGCCGGGCGGCGAGTGCTTCCCCAGCTTCACGCCGGACGACTGTCGTGGTGCCGACACCGCCGACGAGTTCGATCGTCAGCGCGCCAAGATCGTGAGCGCCATCGGCCAGATGGACGCCGACGTCATCGGGCTGATGGAGATCGAGAACCATCCAACTGACGTGCCGACAGCCGATCTGGTGGCCGGTCTCAACGACGCCGGGTACGGACCGTACGACTTCATTGCGACGGGCATCACGGGCATCGACCCGATTCGCCAATCGATCATCTACCAGCCCGATGCGGTCACACCGGTCGGCGCCTTCGCTCTCCTGGAGCAGTCGGTGGACCCGACGTTCATCGACGACAAGAACCGACCCGTGGTCGCCCAGACGTTCGCCGACAACACATCGGGAGCCCTCTTCACGGTGGCGGTCAACCACCTGAAGTCGAAGGGCTCACCGTGCGATGACGTCGGTGACCCCAACGCCGGCGACGGGCAGGGCAACTGCAACGGAGTACGGACGGCGGCAGCCGTGGCAATGGCGAACTGGCTGGCGACGGACCCCACGGGTTCCGGAACGTCGGACGTGCTGATCATCGGGGACCTCAACGCCTACGCGCAGGAGGATCCGATCACAGCGCTCGAAGCGGCCGGGTACACCGACCTCATCGAGGAGTTCGTCGGAGCCGGGTTCGAGGACGGCGCCTACTCGTTCAACTTCTTCAGTCAGTCGGGCTACCTGGATCACGGCCTGGCAAGCCCGTCGATCCTGCCCAAGGTCACGGGCGCAGCCTTCTGGCACATCAATGCCGACGAGCCTTCAGGACTGGACTACAACAACTACAACCAGGACGCCTTGTACAACCCTGATCCGTGGCGGTCCTCCGACCATGACCCGGTGCTCATCGGTCTCCAGACCGGTGCACCCACGGGCGGAGCCGGCACCGAGAAGGCCATCGAGGATCTGCAGTCGTTGCTGCCGACCGGCGACAAGAACGACGACAAGCGAATCGGCAAGGCGATCGAGTCGCTCGAGGACAGCCTGTCACCCGAGTACTGGGCGGCTGATGGCTACCTGACCGAGAAGGGCAAGAAGGTCTTCGACGAGCACAAGAAGGCCATCAAGGAGCTCGAGAAGGTGGATGCCCCCGAAGCGAGCGATGTGATCGCAGCCCTCGTTCAGGTCGACGCCGACCTGGCGCAAGGAGCGATCGACATCGCCGTTGCCACAGGAGGCGACACGAAGGACATCACCAAGGCGCTCAAGGAGATGGTCAAGGCCGAGCACTACCTGAACAAGGGCAAGCCGGACAATGCCGTCGACCGCTACAAGAAGGCATGGGAGCGGGCCACCAAAGCGATCGACGACGTTCGGTTCGCCACGTTCAACGCATCGATGAACCGGTTCAACGCCGGCGACCTCGTGGCAGAGCTCGCGGTTCCCGGGAGCCCCCAGCCTTCGGTGATCGCCGAGATCATCCAGCGAGCCCGGCCCGACGTGTTGCTGGTGAACGAGTTCGACTACGACGCCGGTGGCGCAGCTGCCCGCCTGTTCCAGGACAACTACCTGTCGGTGAGCCAGGGCGGAGCCGATCCCATCGACTATCCGTTCCGGTTCGTGGCACCGTCCAACACCGGTGTGCCGTCGGGATTCGATCTGGACAACTCCGGGTTCGTCGGCGGTGGCAACGACGCCTACGGGTTCGGGTTCTTCCCCGGCCAGTACGGCATGGTCGTCTACTCGATGTTCCCCATCGACGAGGACGAGGTGCGCACGTTCCAGAACTTCCTGTGGAAGGACATGCCGGGTGCCCTGCTCCCCGATGATCCAGCCTTCGAAGGCCCGGCAGATTGGTACTCGCCAGAGGAGCTCGAAGTCTTCCGGTTGTCCTCGAAGAGCCACTGGGACGTGCCGATCGTGACCGGCAACGAACGGGTGCACTTCTTGACGAGCCATCCCACACCGCCGGTGTTCGATGGCCCTGAGGACCGCAATGGCACCCGCAACCACGATGAGATCCGGTTCTGGGCCGACTACGTCGGTGGCGAGGACTACATGTACGACGATGCGGGCGTCTACGGCGGTATCGAGGGCGGTGCGCGGTTCGTGATCGCCGGTGATCAGAACTCGGACCCGCTCGACGGTGACAGCATCCCGGGAGCGATCCAGCAGCTGCTGGATCACCCCAAGGTGAACGACAAGTCGACGCCGTCGAGCCTTGGAGCCGTCGAGCAGAACGACCTGCAGGGCGGCATCAACGAATCGCATCTCAGCGATCCGGCGTTCGACACGGCCGACTTCAGCGATAGCGCGCCAGGGAACCTGCGGGCGGACTACGTCCTGCCCAGCAAGAACCTGAAGATCCTCGACTCGGCCGTCTTCTGGCCCGAGTCGACCGATCCGCTCTTCCCGCTGGTCGGGACATGGCCGTTCCCCAGCTCCGACCACCGTCTGGTCTGGGTTGACGTGAAGATCTGACGATCGATCGGGAGGGGACCGAGAGGAGGGCAGACCCGGTGGGGGTCTGCCCTCCTTCTCTTTCTAGTGAGGCACCTGCCACTGGGGAGTGCGATAACGCTCGATGACGTGGTCGTTGGTCGCAGGCCACACGTCGAGCGCCCAGGTATCGAACTCGCGGTCGGTGAGGGCGACACAAGCGAGGCCGGCATCGGGATCGACCCACAGATAGGTCCCGGCCCCGCCAAAGTGCCCAAAGGTCCTTGGCGACGTCTTGCGGCCGGTCCAATGGTTCGGCTTCCCCACCTTCAGCTCGAACGTCAGCCCCCACGAGTTCGGGTCGAACCGACCCATCCCGGGCACCACGCCGGAGAGCTCCGGGAAGTGGGGCCGGGTGGCATCGTCCAGCGTGGCCTGGGTGACCAGCGTCGGGTTGAGTAGCTCGCGGCTGAACGCAAGCAGGTCGTCGAGAGACGACCACACCTCATATGCGGGCGAGCCGCGGACCTCGGTCTGCACCATCCCCAGCGGATCGAAGACCGCTTCCTGCAAGTACTGGCCGATTGGGAAGCCGGTGCGTTCGGCCAGGTAGTCGGCGAAGTACTCGATGCCGGCGTTGGAATACACGCGGCGGGCCCCCACCCGTGTCACCGGCTCGAACGTGTCGAATCCCATCCCCGAGGCGTGGGCCAGGACATGTCTCACGGTCGACCCATCGGGCCCGGCCGGGTCGTCGAGTTCCAGCGAGTGCTCCTCGATGGCGATGAGCGCCGCGTAGCCGACGAAGAGCTTCCCCACCGATGCGATCCGCGTCTGCCACTCGAGATCGCCCGTCAGCCCCAG
>JABDIW010000178.1 GCA_013003515.1 Acidimicrobiia bacterium | reverse complement strand
GGACACCTCGGGTCGCTCCATCCCGGCGCCTGAGAGTCAGGAATCTGGCGCGCTGGCGACGATAGCGGTGACGGATTTGCGGCCGAGTCCCGAAACCTCGGCGAGCTGCCGAAGGGATGCCCCCGCCCGGTGGGCGACCCGAATCATGTCGTCTCGGATCGCCGCTTCGCGTTGCACGCGATCGGCGCTCAACCCAACAACCGCCAGGGCCGCGCCGACCTCGCCGTCGAGCCCCGCCCGGTATTTTGTGATTGCAGCCGAGGCAGCCGCTGCGTCCATTTCCGTGTAGGTCATTTTTCCTCCCGGAGAGCGAAGGCGAGCTTGTCTCGGACATGGAGGAGCATCGGCACCCGAGCCGATAGCTCGCTCGTTGCTTCCGCATGGTTGAGGTGAGCCAGAACCATTCCGAGTAGTTCAAGAGCCTCGACTCGCTCGAGTTCGACTGTTGTCATTGGTCCCATTCTAGCCATCACTGGTCCCTTTCGGACCATCAAGCTGAACAAGGTCCTCAGTCGTCAACGTACGAGGAGCATGTGACAGGCTTCGAGCGAGGCGGCCAGCGGTAGGGACTCCGTCAACGCGCCGACCCGAATCGGGCCGACGGCGAATCGCTCGCGGTCACATAGCGGGAAACCGTGCACCCGGGCATGTGCGTCAGGATCAATCGCTCCAGCTCGACGGCTGCGGCCTCGACATCGGCCTGGTTCCCATCATGGACGGCTTCGGTGACGAACACCGCGCTCGTCGTCGAGGGTCCGGTTGCCGTGGCGCCTCCTTGCTTCCAGCACCAACGCCGGGCCGCCACCTGCGATGCCTCGTCGATGAAAATCACTTCCCCCGCCTCGGGTGTCTCCGACTCGGCCGCACCAAGACCAGCGAACTGTTCGATGCCCCTGGCCAGCGTCACAGCGAGCACGCCCACGACCTTGTCCGCATCGAACACGGCCACCGGCAGGGAGTGGGAGATCGAGACCAGGTTGCCGATGTCGACGAGCATGCTGATCGACGGGATGTCACCCGCGCGATCCAGACGCCGAAGCAACGCCTCCGCCGCGTTGCGATGCTGCGTTGGCTTCACCCCGAATGCGGTGAACGCTGCCCGCCATGCCCGTATCGACTCGCGACCGGACGCCGGTTCGGTTGCGAGCCGTAGGGCCACCTCCGCCTGCACCGCCCGATACTCGTCGGCCAGCGCCGCCAGCTGCGAGCCGTTGTCGATATCGGTCACATGGAGAATCTCGGCCCGCGCCAAGGGGAACTGCGCGACGAGCTCGGACGAGTATTCGAATCCGCTGATGGTCATGAGCACAGTCTGTCCCGACGAACGATTGTCTGTCACAGCGCGTTCGACTCGCCCAGTACAGTCGCGGAGGATCCTCGATGCCCTCCGCCCGCCAACTCATCGCAGTTCTCCTCGGACTCGTCTCAGCTGGTCTCCTGTTCGGCGCTCCTCGGGTGACGCAGCTGCCGCAGGATCCGCTCGCGTGGGGTCTCGGCCCCGGGGTGACCACACCGACGCTCGTTGTCTTTGCGATTGTCTCCATCGTCGGCGTTGTGA
>JABDIW010000159.1 GCA_013003515.1 Acidimicrobiia bacterium | reverse complement strand
GATGTCGCCTGCGGCGTGGATGAACGAACCCGGCGTCAACCCCCCGGCCGGGATGATGGCGCCGCCGCTCTGGAACTTGACCTGACCCTGGTAGCCGTTGGAGGGGTCGCCGTCGGTGTCCCAACGGAGCACGAAGACGTCGCCCTCATCACCCGTGATGGTGATCGGCTTGCTGACCTTGAGGTCGTCGGTCACGTTGATCACATAGGTGTTGGGCCCGTCGCCGGACATGTCGAGACCGTCGAGCGACTTCGACGACCGATCCTCGAAACCGGAGGTGGCGGTCAGGAGGCCAATCTGGGCAAGTGCGGCGTGGAGGCTCGAGACGGCGCAGTCGACGACCGCGTCTGCGTCAAACACAGCGGTGGCCTGACCCTCGTTCTGGTCGACGATGTCCTGCCACTTCCCGAGGTCGGAGTCATTCGTGTAGATCGTGCCGGCGTAGGGCACCTTCCCGGAAGTACGTTCCTTGGCGAGCTCGCCGTTGACCACCACGTCTCCGGCGAAGCCTTTGGAGGCGCCCTGCCAGTTGAGATCCTTGTTCCCGTCGGCGAACACGAAGAGATTGTCGGTGAGGCCACCCATCTCGATGCCTCCGAGCGTCCCGGTGGGACACGTGCTTGCCTGCGCCGGCGTCGAACCTGTGAGCAGCAGCGCGGCCACCATCAGGACTGCGACAACGGGGACGAGCCGGCGTGTGGCGGGGCTCGGCATGGCGGCGGTGGCTCGACGTCGTGAACTCATGCGGGCGGGGTCTCCTCGAGGGTCTGAAAGCGTGCTACCGCTAGCCTATTTTGAGTTAGTGAATTGGCCCAGCGTCAGATTTGGCACGCACCATCGGACTAGTCCGGCAAGCGCAGCATCGAGGCCGACCGGGCATCGGCGTCTTGGCGTCTAGGCGTCGGAAGTGGCGGCTCTCATGGCCTCGGCGCGGCGGACCACTTCCACCTCACTGGTCGGCCGGGTGAGAACGAACCAGATGCCATAGAGGCCGAGCGCGATGAGGCCGACCCGGGCGAATACGTTGCTGATGGCCAGGGTCACCGACAAGGTGACCGCAACGGTGATGGCGGTCACGGCGACGATCTTGATTCGGCGAGGGATTCCGAGGCCCGACTTGTAGTCGCGGAGGCTCTGGCCGAAGTACTTGTTCTCCAGCATCCACGTGTGCATGCGCTCGCTCGACAGCGAGAAGAACCACAAAGCCGCCAGCAAGTTGATGAACCCGGGGAGGCCGGGGATGAAGGTGCCGGCGATGCCGAGGCCCAAGAACGCGAAACCGATCGTTGCGTAGAGCACTCGCATGATGACGCTGCGAGAGACTCTCGCCTCGGGAACCGAGACATTCACCTCGGGGTTGTCGGGACGGGAGGCGGGCATGGAGCGAGAGGTTACCTCTCACGTGTGCGTAAACACACATTGACAAACGGTGGTGTCAGACCGGTGGCTCCGGGTCGTACTGGATGTAGCGGCGCACCTCGCGAGCACGCTCTGGTGAGTGGAGCCGGGAGACCAGGTGGAGCGCCATGTCGATGCCTGCGGACACGCCTGCAGCCGTGATCACGTCGCCGGTGTCGACGAACCGGTCGTCGGGTCTGACCTCGATCGTCGGTGACAGCGACGCCAGCGTCTCGAGCGAGCCCCAGTGGGTGGTTGCCGGTCTTCCATCGAGGAGACCGGCATCGGCGTACACGAGCGAACCGGTGCACACCGATGTCATCAAGGTGCCCGACTCCGAGGCGTTGAGGACGAAGCTGCGATGGCGGTCATCTCCCAGGTGGCTGCGGGTGCCTTGGCCGCCGGGATAGACCAATACGTCGAGATGGGGGGTGTCGTCCCACGAGTAGTCGGGGATGACCCGCATGCCTTTGGCGCAGGTGACCGGATCGAGCGACGGGGCGATCGTGAACACCGACACGCCGTCGTCGGGCCACCGCAGCGCCCACGACTGGAGGACCTCCCAGGGCCCGACGAAGTCGAGCTCCTCGGCACCATCGAACATGAAGACCCCGATATGCATGGCGGCGAGTCTGCCAGGTCGATTCGGGCCGCGCCGGGTCAATCGAGCCGTTCGAGCCAGTACGCCTCGACGCGATAGGGGAATGGGAACGACTCGACCTCAGGTCCCAGGTGGTGGTCCCACACGGCCCGGCACTCGGCCAGTACCTCGGTGCGCTTGTCGGGGGCCAACACCGAGATGTACGACACGGACAGCATGCGGTCTTCGACACCCTGCCGGGTCGTCTCGACGACCTGGGTGAAGTCCTGCCGGTTGTCCGGACCGAACCCGGGGACTGCGTTGGTCGACCGGGCTCGCTCCTGGCGCCACGGGGCATCGGATTCGATCTCATCCATGATCGACCACAGCGCGTCGACGACGGGATGGCTGCGGTCCCTGGCATTCCAGATGAGACCCAGCCGTGTCCCCGGCTTGAGGAGGCGGTGGAGCTCGTTCCCGGCGCGTTCCCGATCGAACCAGTGCAACGCCTGGGCGATGGTGATCGCGTCGAAGGAGGCGTCCGCAAAGGGCAGGTGCTCGGCCACGGCCTCGACGACCGGAACCTCGGTGACCTCACGCAACACTTCGTGCATCTGTGGGACCGGTTCCACGGCCAGGAGCCGACAGCGGCCGGCCAGCTCTCTCGTCAGCTTGCCGGTGCCTGCCGCGACGTCGGCCACCATGGAGTTGGGCCCGATGCGCAAATGGTCGACCAGCCAGTCGACGGCGTCGCCGGGGTAGCCGGCCCGCCCCCGTTCATACCGCCACCCGTCCTCGGAGAACCCCTCTGCCGCAATCCGGTGCATCAATCCAGGCTACCGGTGCCCGGCTTTGGACCATCGACTAGGGACTAGGG
>JABDIW010000151.1 GCA_013003515.1 Acidimicrobiia bacterium | reverse complement strand
TGGCCGACCTCGACGGCGGACTCGTCGAGGACGAGGTCGGCGTCGTCGAACAGCGAGGCAACGGATCCGTAGTCCAGTTCGAGCATGGCGTCATCGGGGAAGTCCTCGAGCCACCCCGACAGGTCGCGGACAGGCTCGATGACACCTTCGTTGAAGCCGGCGGCCTCCAGGATCTCGACGGCCCTTGTCATCCGCACCCGAGCCGACTCGATGTCGGTGCGGTAGCGGACCGAAGTCCCCTCGGCTGTCTGGAGAACCTCACGCTCGTCACCGACGAATGCCGAGAACCAGCGCAACGGAACGTGCCATGGGGAGGTCAGGATGTGAGATCGAGCTGCGGGCCGTCGGCTCTTGATCGAGTCCAGCTGGAAAGCGGCTCGGCGTCGTTCGGTAGCCGGGACGAGCAGCTCGGCGGCTGAGGGGTTGGCGTCACCGAAGTCGAGCAGACCTTCGAGCATCCGGAGCCGCGCTTCGCGGGGACAGGTGTAGGAACGGCCACCCCAATCGGTCTGGAAGGCGTCGTCGTCCATGGGCTCGACATACAGGAACCGTTCCGACGAACGAACGATGTTGCGCGGGATGTGGTCATTCCATCGCCCCGCCCGTGCGGCGGGGACATAGACCCTGAGGTAGGCGGACCGAATCATCGGGGCACTCTATCCCCGATGCCGTTTGGGGTCGACAGATGGGTCTTTGGACAGCGGCGAGAAAACGACCCCTATCGCTAGTGTCGGTACTGCATCCCGGACAAGGAGACGTCTTGGGGGTATTCGAGGTGGCCCAAGCCGAGGGTCACGAAGAGGTTCTCTTCGGTTCCGATCCCGTATCGGGCCTGCGCACGATCATTGCGATCCATTCCACCGCGCTCGGGCCCGCCCTCGGCGGGACCCGCTTCTATCCCTATGCGACAGAGGAAGAGGCGCTGACCGACGTCCTCCGACTTGCCAAGGGCATGACCTACAAGTCCGCTGCGGCCGGCCTCGACCTCGGAGGCGGCAAGGCCGTGATCATCGGTGACCCCCGCACCGACAAGACCGAGCGATTGCTCCGCGCCTACGCCCGTGTCATCGACTCGCTCGGTGGTCGCTACGTCACGGCCGAAGATGTGGGCACCACCACCGAGGACATGATCACGATCTCGCGGGAGACCAAACACGTGTCGGGCCTGCCCGCCGAATACGGCGGTTCAGGGGACCCATCGCCGGCGACGGCCACCGGGGTCCTCTCCGCCATCCGGGCAACCGCCCGCCACCTGTGGGGCGACGATGACCTGACCGGACGCCGGTTTGCCATCCAGGGCGTTGGCAAGGTGGGCGGCTCGCTGGCCGAGCTGCTGGTCAAGTCTGGAGCCTCGATCGTGGTGTCCGACACGTACCAACCTGCTGTCGACCATGCCGTTGCGGCCTATGGCGCCACTGCGGTCGACGTGGGGGACATCTACGACGTCGAGTGCGATCTCTTCGCCCCCTGTGCGCTGGGAGCCTCGTTCACGGCCGACACCATCCCCCGGCTGCGCTGCGAGGCGATCGCCGGTTCCGCCAACAACCAACTCGAAACCACGGCGGACGCCGATCGGCTCATCGAGCGGGGCATCACGTACGTCCCCGACTTCATCGTGAACGCCGGGGGCGTCATCAACATCCAGGAAGAATTGCACGGCAGCTACAGCTGGGAACGAGCCGCCCATGCCCTCGAAGGCATCGGCGAGTCCGTCACCAAGGTCCTCACCAGGGCCGCGGCCGACGACACGACCCCGGTGATCGCTGCACGCCGCATCGCCGAGGACCGCATCGACGCGGTTGGGGGCCTCCGCCTCCGTCGCCGGCCCGGCGAGCCAACGAGTCCATCCAACTGAAAGACGAGAGGAGTTGACGTGACGGTGGAGGTACCTGCATACACGGACCTGGAGCTCAGCGACGACCAACTACTCGAGGCCTACCGCTTGATGCTCCTGGCGCGTCGTCTCGACGACCGCATGTGGGCGCTGAACCGCCAGGGCAAGGTGCCGTTCGTGGTGTCTTCTTCGGGCCACGAGGGGACCCAGGTGGGCGCCGCCATGGCGCTCAACCCCGACGTCGACTGGTCACTGCCCTACTACCGCGACATCGCTTTCATGATCGCCCTCGGCATGTCCCCCGAGGACATCTTCCTCGGCGTCTTCTCCAAGGCCACCGACCCCACCTCCGGTGGGCGTCAGATGCCCAACCACTGGTCGGACCCCAGCCGCAACGTCTTCTGCCATTCATCGGTGATCGCCACCCAGTTCCCGCACGCGGCGGGCATCGCCTACGAACTGAAGCGGTCCGGGAAGCCCGGCGTCGTCGCCGTGATGTCAGGCGAGGGGGCCACGTCGGAGGGCGACTGGCACGAGGCCATGAACTTCGCAGGGATCCACCAGCTTCCGTTGATCTTCCTCATCGAGAACAACCTCTATGCGATCTCGGTGCCCGCCGCCCAGGAGGTGGCAGGGCAGGTCGCCGACCGGGCCAAGGGCTATGGCATGCCCGGCATCGTCGTCGACGGCAACGACGTGATCGAAGTTCATCGCACCATGGCCCAGGCCGTTGCACGTGCACAAGCGGGCGAGGGACCGACCCTCATCGAGGCCAAGACATACCGCTACTACGCCCACACGTCCGACGACGACGACAAGCTCTATCGCACGCCCGAAGAAGTCGAGATGTGGCGCAAGAAGGACCCGATCAGCGTGCTGAAGAACGAGCTGATCGAGCGCCGGTTGCTCTCCGAAGCCGCCGAGGCCGACATGGAGGCCGCTGTCGACGCCGAGATCGCAGCGGCGGTCGAGGCCGCCGAGGCAGCACCGACGCCGACGGACGCGTTCTCCAAGGTGTATGCCAACCCCATCACACCGGCCGACCCGCCCGACTTCGACGAACCGGAGGTGTCCGGCGAAGAGGTCAACATGGTCACGGCCGTCAACCGGACCCTCCACGAGATCCTCGCCTCGGACCCAGCGGTCTGCATCTTCGGAGAGGACGTCGCCGACCCCAAGGGTGGCGTGTTCAAGGCATCCCAGGGTCTCACCACTGCGTTTGGCGATGAAAGATCGTTCAACGCTCCCCTGGCGGAGTCGCTGATCATCGGAATGGCCGTGGGGATGGCCGGAGCCGGGGCCAAGCCCATGCCCGAGATCCAGTTCGCCGACTTCATCCACCCCGCCTTCGACCAGATCGTGTCCGAGGCGGCCAAGATGCACTACCGCTCCAACGGCGACTGGATCTGCCCCATCGTGATCCGGGTCCCGTACGGAGGCGGCATCCACGGCGCCCTCTATCACAGCCAATCCATCGAAGGCTTCTACACCCACGTGCCGGGGCTCAAGGTGGTGGTCCCCTCCACGCCTGCCGACGTCAAAGGCCTGATGTGGACTGCCATCGAGGACCCTGACCCGGTGATGATCCTCGAACCGAAGAAGCTGTATCGCCTCGCCAAGGGACCATTCCCCGACGGCCCCCACAGGGTGCCGTTCGGCAAGGCGGCGCTGCGGCGCCAGGGCGACGACCTGACGATCATCGCCTACGGAGCGATGGCTCACATGTCGCTCGAAGCCGCCGATCGGCTCGAGGAGATGGGCCACTCGGTTGGCGTCCTCGATCTGCGCAGCCTGCGTCCGCTCGACTGGCCCGCTATCGAGTCCGTCGTCAAGCACAACGGCAAGGTCCTCATTGTCCACGAGGCCAACGAATTCGGTGGTTTCGGCGGCGAGATCGCTGCCCAGATCGGCGAGAAGGCCTTCGACTGGCTCGACGCCCCGGTGCGCCGCTACGCCTCTGCCGAGGTTCCCACCTTCCCGTTCGCCGACGAGCTGGAAGCACAGGTGATGCCTTCGCTGGAGGGCATCGTGGAACGTGCTGCTGCGCTCGCTCGTTACTGAGCCAAGAGGGCTACTCCGTCCTTCGCCGATAGGCTGACCTCGCCGGCGACCGGGGGAACCAAACAGCCCCCGTGCGCGTCTCTTAGAGGAGAAAGCGTTGGAACAGCACGAGGAGACCGACAACGTGGTCCACGGGGTCGTCGAGCGTCCCGGTGTCGTCACCGGGAGAGCATCGTTCGAGGAGTTCTATCGCCAGCACCATGATCGGATCTGGCGGGGACTCGCCGTGACGTTGCGCAACACCCACCTGGCGTCCGAGGCCGTCGACGAAGCGATGACCCGGGCCTACGAGCGGTGGGATGATGTTGCCGACTACGTCAACCCTGCCGGCTGGTGCTACCGGGTCGGCCTCAACTGGGCGACCTCGCGGTTGCGCAAGGCGACACGGGAGACGATCGGGCAGAACGTCGACCGACCCTATGTCGACGACGAGGTGGCCGATCCGGCCATCGCGGCGGCACTCCACGAG
>JABDIW010000119.1 GCA_013003515.1 Acidimicrobiia bacterium | reverse complement strand
CATCCTGGTCGATCGCCCCGGATGCGGGCTCAGTGATCCGATCCCTGACGGGCCGCTGAGATCGCCCGCGGAGTACAAAGAATTGGCCGAAAGCCTCGTCCCTGATCTTCTCGACGGCCTTGGCCTCGATGCCGCTCCGATCGCGTGCACTTCGATGGGTGGGTTTTTCGGCTTCCGTGCTGCGATCGCGCATCCGCATCGAGTGACGAAGTTGGTCGAGTACTCGTGGGCCATGGGTAGTCCGATGACCAATGTGCCGATGATGATGCGCCTCGGTTCACCCGCGCCTGTGAAGGCGATGATGGTGCGCATGCCCGTCACCCGCGGCGCAGTGAAGATGATGCTGAAGCAGGTGGGGATGGTGCGGGCGATCGATTCGGGCAGCTTCGATGACGACATGGTCGATTGGATGGTGGCGATCATGAAGCACACTGGGACGTTCAGGTCCGAGATCGACAACAACACCTTCATCTCGCTTCGAGGTGAGAACCCGGAGATGCTGTTCACCGACGATGAACTCCAGGGTGTCGACCTGGCCGTTCTCCTGTTGTGGGGAGATGAGGACACGAACGCTGGGGCGCGCGAAGCCCAGGCGTTTGGGTCGCGGCTCCCGAACGCGACTGTCGATGTGGTGCAAGGGGCCGGGCACGCACCCTGGATCGACGAACTCGACTACTGCGCAACGAAGACCCGCGATTTCCTGCGTACCTGAGGAGCAGGTCATGTCGATGAAACCGAATGGGGTAGCGATATTGGTGGGCATTGGGAAGGTCGGTGTCGCCGCAGACCCGAAGGAAGGCGGCGGAGAATGTGTTCGACTACCGTTTTCCGTCGCGCGCGTCTCGATGCGACGAGTCACTTTCGATCGATGACTACGCCGTGACCGGGATCGGTTCGGGGGAACTGACCGTCGGGATTGGACCTGTCCCCGAGTGGTCGGCTCGTGGTGCGAAGTTCTACATCCAGGTCGACAACATCGAAGAGACGCTGGGGAGGATCGAGGCGGCTGGAGGGAGGGCCGTGATGCCGCGAACGGTTGGGCCGGACTTCGGCGCCACGCACATCCTCGTGTTCACGAGCTTCCTCGACCCTGCCGGCAACGAGATCGGGCTCGTCGAGCCCCCAAGTCGTAGCGTCGCGTCAGGCCTCGATCTCGTCGGCAAGGGATCGGAGGAACTTGTCTGCGTCCTCGATCTGATTCTCGGGGAAGACCGGTAGCCCGTGGTCGTGAAGCAGTTGGGCGGAGACCCCCATGCCCTCGGAGGTCCCACCGGAGAACGTCCCGTCGTAGACGTAGGTTGTGCCACACGATGGACTTCCGTCGGTCAGAACGGCCATCACGCATCCTTCCGCGACGGCGCGTTCCAGCGCGAGGCGTGCACCCTCGACGAAAGCCTCGGTCACGTCGGAGCCGTTGTCTTCCTCGACCCGGCCGTGCCCTGCCAGCACGACATGGGCGGTGGAATCGATCATCTCGGCGGGAGGTCGTGGCACCGGGAACCCTGCCGCGAGCTCAGGGCAGAACGAGACCAACCGGCCTTCGGCGGCCCAGCGATCCCAGATCATCGATGACACCGGCACGTTCGTGCTGTTGAACCGGATCGGACGACCATTGAGGCACCCACTGACCAAGATCTTGTGCATGTCCTTCCTCGCTCGGTCCTTGCCAAGTCATCCGCCGGCGAGTCGCCCACCGTAGTGCGGCACTGGGCCGTGAGTGCAGAGACTGTTCGGCAGTCGCTCGCGAGGCGTTCGAAGCGGCCCCGTCCCTTGCGGCCTTTGGTTCGCTCGAGCGAACGGAATCGGTCACGAACACCGACTCCGCCGACGGGATGCAGTCCCTCAAGACGGATCCCCCGGGACCGATGGGTGCGGGTATGCGTAGGACACCAAGTACCGCCAACGAACCCGTGAGCAAGGAATGGGGTTGGCGGGGAACCGCCGCCGCCACCAGCGTGATCGCGGCGTTGCTCCTGCTCGCCTCGTGCGGGTCGACCGAAACCCCTTCCGCCGACGCGCCTGCGGTCGAACGAATCGCAGCGCCCGATCTTGACTGCGGTCCCGCACCCGCGAGCCTCGCGGACGAGATGGCCATCGACGAGGATGGAACCGGCTGCTTCGCCACCGCTCCCGTCGTCATCACCGCTGAGGTTTCGGGAACCATCGACCTCGTCAGCGCACCGCCGGCCGCCTGCGCCGTCGAGGTGCTGAACGCCGACGGATCGACCGATCGCACCATCTCCCTCGACAGCTCCGACGGTGCGACAGCCCTGGAGCTCGAATCCGGCGAGGGCGTGTCCGTGTCCGACACAGACGGCGCGTGCCGGTTCCAGGTCGGCTGGACGCCAACGCCCGTTGTGTCGACCACCTCCACGACCACCACTGCGGTACCGACCACGACGTCGACCACCACCACGACCACGACCACGACTACCACCACGACGACTACCACCACCACCACGAAGAAGCCGACGCCGCCTCCGACGACCACGTCGGCCGTCGGCAGCTGATCGATCACGCAGCAGGGAGTGTCCAGAATGAAACGTCGAACACTGGCCGTGTGCCTGGTTGCTTCGTTGGCGATGTCGGGCGTGGCGGCGATGTCCGCGCCCGCCGGCGCGGTGGCCGGATTCGCCGACGTCAGCGCCGAGATCTTCTACACCGAGCCGGTGCAGTGGATGGTCGACAACGAGATCACCACCGGCGTGTCTCCGCAGTGTTTCGGTCCTGACCAGCCGGTGACGCGTGGCCAGGCCGCGGCGTTCATGTGGCGCATGGAGAACTCCCCGGCGCCAGCCGCTGCCCACGGCTTCGGTGATGTCGTGGCCACGTGGCAGCAGGACGCCGTGTCATGGATGTCCGACAGCGGCATCACGACGGGCACGACCAGAACGACGTATTCGCCCGATGACCCGCTGACGCGAGGACAGGCGGCGGTGTTGCTCCATCGCTTGGCGGGCAGTCCTTCTGCCCCGACCC
>JABDIW010000099.1 GCA_013003515.1 Acidimicrobiia bacterium | reverse complement strand
GCCCGTTCCTGATCGCATTCGCCATGCTGCCGCTCGCCAACATCGCCACCGCGTTTGCCCCCAATGCCGCGCTCTTCGCCGCCTTCCAATCCGTGGCTCGCTTTGGGTTGATCGCCGCCGGCGTCCTGGGACTCGTGCTTCTCGCCGAGGAGTTGACGCCCGGCGTCCGGGGATACGGACTCGGCATCCAGGCGCTGGCGACGGCAAGCGGCGTCGGCCTGAGCCTGATCCTCGTCCCGTTCGCGTCGACCGGCGACAACTGGCGCGTCGTGTTCGCCCTCACCGGTGTGGGGCTTCTCGCCTTGCCGACCCTGATGCGATTCCTGAAGGAGTCGAGGGCCTTCGATCCCCAGGGGATGCGCATCTCGTTCGGAGATGCCATGGGGCGCGGCATGGGCCGAGTCTTCTGGCCACTCGCCGCCGTCTCGTTCTTCGTGCACGCGTTCTCGGCAGTGACGCTGGACTTCGCGCTGGAACGGCTCATCTCGGACCTCGAGTGGGAGGCCGGGGCCGCCATCTTCCTGCTCGCGGTCACCAGCGGAGTCGGAACCGCCGGAACCGTGATCGGCGGCCGCCTCGCTGACGTGTCGGGACGGCGCTCTACGGCGGTGACCGCAATGATTCTCGGGCTGGTCGGAGGTCTCGGCTTCTACTGGTTCTCGAGCGGCTGGCCGATCGCGCTCGCCGTGTTCGTCGGCACCTTCGGTTCGACGATGCTCGCACCGGTGCTGGCGGCATGGCGAGCCGAAGTGTTCCCCACGCCGGTCCGCGCCACCGCCGCCCACTGGGTGACCAACGTATCCATCCTCGGCAGCGGTGTCGGGCTCCTCGTCGGCTTCGTGCTGATCGATCGGGTCGGGCTTCCCGTCACCGTGGCGATTCTCGGTCTGGGCATGCTGTTCGCGATCAGCCTGGCTTCGCTGGTGCCCGAGACGAAGGGGCGAGTCCTGGTTCGGCCCAGCGGCGGTGCCACAGCAGCAACCAACCCGCCCGAACCACCATCATCGCCACGATCGCCCACCACACCGCGCTGAGAGGCCAGTCGGCAGCACCGACGATGGCGAGCAGCACACCGGCGGTGGCGCCCGCCACCACCGTCGAGACGGCCAGCAAGCGAAACGCCTGGGCACCCATGGCGATTCCGTCCCAGACGAATGTCACCGCGTTGAGCGGCTGCATGAGAACGACGAACGCATAGATCCCGCCGACGGCGGACACCACTGCGGCGTCGGTGCTGAAGAGCCGGGGGAACACAGACCATCCGGCTCCCATCACCACAGCAAGCCCGATGCCGGCGTAGAGACCCATGCCAACGAGACGAGCCGACAGGGCCGCCACCACACCGTGATCTCCCGATCCCCGGTACTTGCCCACCAGGGCCTGAGCAGAGATGGCAAGGGCATCCACCACCAGTGCCAGAAACACCCACAGCTGCATGGCTACGTGATGAGCGGCGACATCGACGGTGCCGATCCCTGCTGCGACGGCGGTGGCGAACGTCAGCGTGCCGATCAACGCGGCCGACCTGACGATGAGATCCCCGCCGACAACGAGGAGACCCTTGACATCGGCCCACGTCGGCCAGGCGACGGCAACCCCCAGCTCGTCGCTGCGAACGGCGAGCACGACGATGAAGCCCACCGCTCCCATCCACTGCGCCACCAGCGTCGCCCAGGCAGCTCCGGTGATTCCCAACCCGACCCCAAAGATCAAGATCGGGTCGAGAACCAGGTTGATCAGGTTGAGGCCTAGCGACAGCACCAGCGGCGTCCTGGTGTCCTGGAACCCGCGGAACACGCCGTGCCCGGCCGTGATGAGAAGCACGGCAGGCAGCGCGAACAACCTGATCCGAAGGTAATCGACGGCCGGCTCTGCCACCTCCGGAGAGGCGTTCATCACCGACTCAACCATCCAGCGGAGACCGGCCTGACCTCCGGCCAGAGCAACGAACCCGGCGACCAGTGCGATCGTCATCGCCGCAGCCACCACGCGCGACGCTCGATCACCGTCGCCATCGCCTACGGCGTGGGCGACCGCCGGAGTGGTGCCGTAGGCCAGGAAGCTGAAGGCCCAGAAGACGACCCCGAAGATCGCGGCGGCAATCGCAAGCGCCGCAAGTTCTACGGCGCCGATCCGACCGACGAAGGCGGTGTCGACCAGCGAGACGAGTGGATCGGCCGCCAGCGTGCCCAGCGCCGGAATGGCGAGGGCGAGGATCTCACGGTCATACCGGGTACGACGCAGGCCGATCACGCGAGCCGTCTGGCGCATCAGTCGGGTCGCGGGGTCTTGTCCGGGTACGGGCATCGGTCGGCGAGGAAGCACTCCCAGCATCGGGGGGTCCTGGCGTCGCAGATGTCCCTGCCGAACTGGATGACCCGCATCGAGATACCCGACCAGCGATCCTCCGGGTAGATCGCCGCAAGATCGGCTTCCACCTTCACCGGGTCCCTCTCGGTTGTCATGCCGAGCCGATGAGCGACACGCTTGACGTGCGTGTCGACCGCTATGGCCGGCATCCCCCACGCTTCGGCGAGCACGACGCTGGCCGTCTTGCGACCGACGCCGCGTAGTGACACGAGTTCGTCGAGGTCCTTTGGGACGACGCCGTCGAAACGGTCGACCAGATCGATCGACAGCGAGATGATCGACTTCGTCTTCTGACGGTAGAAGCCTGTCGAGAACACCAGTCTCTCGACGTCGTCCGGGTCGGCTTCGGCCAGATCATGGGCCGACGGGTATGCAGCGAACAACGCCGGGGTGACCTTGTTGACGTTCTCGTCTGTCGTCTGGGCGGACAGCACGGTGGCAACCAGCAGCTGCCAGGGATCGACGTAGTCGAGGGCCGTGGTCGCATCCGGATATCGCTTCACGAGTCGGTTGAGGATCACCCTGGCGTGACGGCGCTGATCTGGAGTCGGGGAATGCACGCTGCGATCCTACGGAGCACACCGGTGGCGCCGGTCGATCGCCTACGCTCTCGGCCGATGACCACGCTACGACAGGCGGTGCTGGAACGCGCTCGCGTCGACGGTGACCTCCTGATGGTCGATGAGTTCCTCAACCACAGGGTGGAACTCGGGATCGTCGATTCCGCTGCCAGGGACCTCGTCGACCGGTACGCCGGTTCCGATATCGACCTCGTTCTCACTGCAGAAGCCTCCGGAATCGCCCCTGCCATCTTCTGCGGTGCCGCTCTCCAGGTACCCGTGGTGTACGCCAAGAAGTACCTCGGCATCGGGGACCGTTACGCACTATCGAGGACGATCACGTCCCCAACACGTGGCACCGAGTACCGGGTCGAGGTGTCGCGACGCGCCATTTCGCCTGCAGAACGCGTTCTCGTCGTCGACGACTTTCTCTCCGGAGGTCGGACCGCAGCGGCCCTCGGCGAGATCACCACCGAGGCCGGGGCCGATGTGGTCGGCTTCGGTTTCCTCATCGAGAAGGCGACCCTGGGCGGGCGCCAGCGCCTCGAGCAACGAAGCTGGAGGGTGGAGTCCGTGGTGACGATCACGTCGCTCGGCGAGGGACGATTCGAGGTGGCCCCATGAGCCTCGACATGGACCGGATCCGGCAGGAGTACGACAGGTGTTTCGGCTGTGGTCGCTCCAACCCGCTCGGCCTCCAGCTCGATGGCTTCGAGCGGACGGCGTCCGGGATCGCTGTCTCGTGGGCTCCGCGCCCCGAGTACCAGGGTTTCGATGGAATCCTCCACGGTGGCATCGTGGCCGCCGCCCTCGACGAGGCGATGGCATGGTCGGCAATGTTGACGCACGACGTCTTCGTGTTCACCGGGACCCTCGACTTCCGGTATGCAGCGAAGGCTCCGGTCGACGCCGCCTACCGGATCGAGGCAGCGGTGACCGAGCGACGGGGACGACGAATCCGCATCGAGAGCCAGCTGTTTGTCGTGGGGCAAGACAAGCCGGTGGCAACGGCATCAGGTCTGTTCATCGTCGCAGAGGAAATGAGGCCCTGAGCATGCACTTCTCCCGCTGGATCATCCTGGTCGCCGCAGCCACCTGCGCCGTATCTCTCGGACTCACGTTCCTCGACACTCCGACGGGCTCGACGAACGGCATCGATGGCGACGCCTGGCCGATTCTGTTCTTTCTCGCACTCCCTGTCCTTCTCGCCCTGGTTGGCGATCGGGCAGAGGGAATGAGGCCATTCCTCGCCCTGGTCACGATCGTGTCGGCTGCGTTGGCGGCGCTGTTTGCCGTCACCAAGGTCGTCGATGCGGTTCGCGCCGCCGACACCGCAGTGTCAATCGCAGGATCGGGGTCGGTGGGAACCGGAGCGTGGGTACTGCTCGGAGCGACGGTGGCATTGCTCGGGGGTGCCGCGGCAACCCTGAGCCGCCGTGTTGCCGGCGGTTGAGGTTCAGCCGAGACCCGAGATGGCGATCCCCAGCGCCAGGTAGCAGGCACCGCCGATCACTCGCCAGAACGCCATCGGGTTCGGCCCGGGTCGAAGACCCTTGCGCAGCCTCTCGTAGGGGTCGACGGATGTGGCACGCCCCATCCTCACGTTGGGGTCACCGGCGTCGTCGTCGTGCCTCCTCCTGCCACCGAACATCGCTTCGACGGCACCGACACCGATGTTGGCGAATCCTCCCCCACTGGCACCACCCGAGAGCAGGAGGACGACACCCAGCCCCGCCATCGTGTAGCCAACGGCATCGGCCAGATGTGCAGACGACACCAGCCAGATGACCAGCCCGATCGTTGCAGACACCGCGACACCCACTGCGAACAACGCCAGGTAGTCGGGCAGGCGGTCGCGGAGCGGCAGCCTTTGCGTCTCGGGTGTCATCGGGCCAGTGTACGAACCGTCCTGGATTCCCGACACCCATGAGCTCGACCCGATCCGCCATCTCCGCTCTCGCTCTCGCCGCCTTCGGGTTCGGCGCCACCTTCGTGGTGATCAAGGAAGCGCTCCTCGAAGTCAGTCCGATGAGTTTCGTGGGGTGGCGCTTTCTTCTCGGCGCCCTCGTGCTCGCCGTCCTGGCTCCGCCGAGAACGGCATCCACCTGGCGAGACGGGATCCTGACGGGCGTCCTTCTCTTCGCCGGCTACGCGCTCCAGACCGAAGGCCTCGCCCAGACCTCGGCATCCAACTCTGGATTGATCACCGGTCTCTATGTCGTGTTCACCCCGGCCGTGGCCGCGGCAGTGAACCGGGTCTCGATCCGCCCTGTCGTCCTCGGCGGCTCGCTCGTCGCCTTCGGCGGCCTGGCGCTCCTGACACTGGGAGACGGATTCAGCCTGGCCACCGGTGACCTCCTCACCGTCGGCTGTGCCATCGCCTTTGCCGGCCACATCGTGGCGCTGTCACGAGTCGCGCACCGCCACCGGGTCATTCCGCTCACCGCGGTGCAGCTCCTGGTGACAGCGATCCTCGCGCTGGCGTGGGCCGTGGCTTTCGGCAGTCTCGAGTTCCCGGTTGGGGCCCCGTTGCTCGCCGTGGTCCTCACCGGCCTCGTTGTCAGCGCCGGAGCGTTCCTCGTCCAGGTGTGGGCCCAGACCGTGATCGGGCCCAACCGAACGGCTCTCGTTCTCGCCCTCGAGCCCGTGTTTGCCGCGGCCACGGCAGCGATAGTGCTCGGCGAGCGCCTGACCACCCGAGGGTGGGTGGGCGCCGTCCTGATCCTCGCCGCCATCGTGTCGGTCCTCACATCGGTCGACTCTGACGACGACCCGTTGCCGGCTGCAGAGTCGGTCAGTCCCGCCCACTGAGGTCGATCGAGCGCCGCGCCGCCCGAGCACCCAGCTTGCGATAGATGACGATGGTGACGTGGAGGACGAAGGCGAGCGCACCCATCACGATGAGAAGAACGGCGAAGAGCTCAGGCCCGTCGAAGTACGACGATCGGCAGATGGCGAGCCCGTCGGGGCAGATCCCCCAGCCGCTCCCGCCATCGACCAGATCGAGCAGCACGAAGAGGGGAACGATGGCGATCGCAGCGATGGCGGCGATCAAGGCCCCGATGAGCAGGCGGAGGAGGATCACATCCAGGAAGGTAGCGGGTCCCGGCCGGTTCGAGCCCACTTGCAGATGGCAGCGCAGCACTGCGAGAATCACACGGCCGTAATTCGCTACGCCGGACGTGCTGGCCGGCGAGGAGAGCCATGAGCGCGACCACGCCCACCGTCTACGTCTCGGAGTCGTTCACCGACGACGAACGCACGGTGCTCGATCGCTTCTTCACGAACCTCGATTCCCCGGTGTTCGGGATTCGCAATCTGCCCGAGGTGGTCAAGGGCGCGCTGTTCGCCCGATACAGCCGCTCACCCAAGTCGGTCCGGCGACTGTTCCTCGACGAGTTCTACAACCAGCCCGACACCGGCGTCGCCTCCCTCGCATCGGCCCTGGAGTCCGGCGATCCGATCGTCGATCGTCAACGGGCCGAGGATCTCTACCAGCGGGTCTTCACCGAGTACGGCGACGACTCTGTGGCGCAGCTCGGTGGCGCTCACCTGGCCTGTGAGCAGGCTTCGAACATCCTCACCAAGGTGCTGGAGTGGGGCCGGCTGGCTTCGTACCTGGAGCAGTCGACGCGATACATCTTCTACGACCAGAAGCTGGGCGATCGCTACCGATACATCGTCCCCCCCGAGGTCGCCGGTTCCAGCCATTCAGCCACCTACACCGCGACGATGGACTGGTTGTTCGACACCTATGCCGAGTTGGTCGGGCGTCTCGTCCCCTATTACGAGACGCTGTACCCCAAACAAGACAGCGACTCGGGGTTCGTGTGGCGTTCGACGATCCGCGCCAAGGCATGTGACGACCTGCGAGGGCTCCTGCCCGCGGCAACTTCGTCGAACGTCGGGATCTTCGCCTCGGGCCAGGCGTACGAGATGATGCTGCTTCGGATGTTCGCTCATCCCCTGGCCGAGGCCCGCGACTACGCCGGGATGATGCTCACCGAGCTGCGCAAGATGATGCCGGCTTTCATGCGCCGGGTCGACGTGCCCGAGCGAGGCGGGGCCTGGACCCGTTACCTCGAAGACGTGGCCGGGAGGATGAAGCTCGAGGCGTCGCGCTACACAGCCGGCCCCGAGGCACGATCCGAGGTCGTCCTGGTCGATTGGGACCACGACGCCGAACGAAAGGTCGCCGCTGCCGCCCTCTACCCCTACACCGACCTCCCCGACGACTCACTGCTCGAGGCATCCCGCACGATGAGCGAGGACGACATCGACCGCCTCTTCGCGGCGTACGTCGGCGACCGCGGCAATCGACGCCACAAACCGGGGCGCGGCATGGAACGGGTGGGATACCGGTTCGACATCCTTGCCGACTACGGGATCTTCCGAGACCTCCAGCGCCACCGTCTACTCACCCTCGATTGGCAGCGTCTCGGACCACTCCATGGATACGTCCTGCCCGAGTCGATCGTCGATATCGGCGCCGAAGCCGTGTGGCGCGAAGCAATGGATCGCACCGCCGACCTCCACGGGGCCCTCGCCTCCGACATCGGTGAGGACGCTGCGCAGTACGTCGTCCCGTTCGCCTACAAGATCCGCTTCTTCTTCCAGCTCAATGCCCGAGAGGCGTTTCATCTTCTCGAGCTGAGAACCGCGCCGGGAGGTCATCCCGACTACCGCAGGGTGTGCCAGGAGATGCACCGGCTGATCCGCGACCAGGCCGGCCACCACCGGATCGCCGATGCGATGAGCTATGTCGACCACAACGACTACGACCTGGCCCGCCTTGAAGGAGAACGTCGCGCCGCCGCCAAGCGCGCCGCGGCAGGTCTCTCCGAGCCCGAGTGACCTGAAACCGGTCTCGGGCATGGTTGACTAGGGCCATGTCAGATTTCAACGTCGACGAGTTCCTCGCCCGGTTCCGTGAGCGCGCCGAGGCCGTTCGCGAACGGGGGATCCCCCCGCTGGAGGCTGACGCACGACGTGCGTACGTCGCCCAGATGGAGACCGACTTCACCGACTACTCCCTCGTTGGAGCTGCGGAGTGGGCGGTCGAGGACGGGGCCCTCGTATTGCGCATCCCGCTCGGCGGGTAGATGCTCGACAACCGATTGGTCGTCGTCTCCGGCAAGGGTGGTGTCGGCAAGTCAGCCGTCACGGCCGGTCTCGCCCTGAAGGCCGCTGCCCATGGGGCCCGCGTACTCGTCATCGGGATGACCGAGCCCCTCGGACTCGCCGAGCATGTCGGTGTCGAGCGACTCACCTACGAGGCCCGGGAAGTCCATCCCGGCATCTCGGCCCTCGCCATCGACCGACCCGCAGCGCTCGACGAATACATACGCCTCCAGCTTCGCGTCCCGCGCGCCGCACCCACTGCTCAGCTGACACGGGCCTTGACCGTCCTTGCCGAGACCGCGCCCGGGATTCGGGAGATCATCACCATGGGCAAGCCGGTCTTCGAGGTGTGGGCGAGCCGATGGGACCATGTCATCGTCGACGCTCCCCCGCTCGGCCAGCTCGCCTCATACCTCAGAGCGCCGCAGGCGGTTGCCTCGATCGTGCCCGCAGGTCGCATCCGCGATCAGGCGATGGCGATGGCCGACGTCCTCAACTCCGACTGCGAGCTCATCCTGGTCGCCACCGCATCGGAACTGCCGGTGAACGAGACGCTCGAGGCAGTGGCTCTGATGAAGGCCGAGTCGCTGGTGCCCGTCACAGGCGTCATCGCCAATCGCGTGGTCGAGCCGCTGGACATCGCCGCCCGCACCGTGGCCCGGCTCCCCGACGGCCCCCATCGTGGCGCGGTCGAGCTCCACATGGCGGTTGCCGAGGATCAGACGACGTGGTTGGCCGAGCTGTCGCCGACGTTCACCATTCCGTACCTCTTCGGGTTGCTGACGCCGTATGAGGTCGCGGCTCGCATCGGAGACCTGTTGGAGGCGGCGTGAGCGGTGTCACCGTCGTCACGGGGGCCGGTGGCGTGGGCAAGACCACGCTGGCGGCAGCCACGGCCGTCGGCGCCGCTCGCCGCGGAGAGAGCGCCCTCGTTCTCACGGTCGACCCGGCGCGAAGGCTTGCCGACGCGCTCGGGCTCGAGGAGCTCGGCAACGACCCCGAGCCGGTGCCCGGGGAATCGAATCTGTGGGCCGCCATGCTCGACGTCACTGCGTCGTGGGAGGCGATGGTCAACCAGCACGCCGAGCCCGACGTCGCGGACCGGCTCCTCGCCAACCCCTACTTCAGGGCCATCGCCGACCGATTCCCTGCGGCTCAGTCCTACGCAGCCGGCGAGGAGATGTCTCGCTACATCGAGTCCGGCCGGTGGGACGTCATCGTGGTGGACACGCCGCCCTCGGCGGGAGGCATCGACTTCTTCGAGGCGCCGGCCAACATGCGCAACCTGATCGGCGGTCGGCTGCTCCGCTGGATCACCGGTGCCAGGCTCCCCGGCCGCAAGGCTCTCTATCGCATCGCGGCTCGGCCTGCGCTTCGCCTTGCCGACTCCGTTCTCGGCGGCCCGCTCCTCGAGGAGATAGCCGACTTCTTCATCGACCTCCGAACGCTTCACGACGGCATAGCGGCGCGCGCCCGGCACGTCGAACGCCACCTCGCCGAAGCCACGATCGTGGTTGTCACCACGTCGGATCCGACTCCGCTTCGGGAGGCGCACCGGTTCTTCGGCAGCATCGAGGCCCCGGATCTCGTGGTCTTCAATCGAGCCCTCCCCGATGACTGGGCAGACGCCGGGCCCAGCGGTTTCGAAGGCAAGCTCGGGATGGTGGCCGACAAGGCCATGGAGGTGTGGGGCACCGAAGCGCACAAGGGCTCCCGGGTCCGCGCCGAGTTCTCCGACCGCTACGGGGTCCGCGTCGTCGCCGTTCCCTGGATGCCGACTCCGCCCACCGACACCGACTCTCTCGAAGAGCTGGGACGAGCCCTCACCCCCTAGAGAACGGCGCTGGGCCCGAGCAATTCTCGGAGCTCGGCGTACAGGGCAGTCCGCGGCTCGACTCGATGGTCATCACCGAGCTTGATCACCTTCTCGCCGGCGTCGCCGACCATGTGGAGATAGACGGCGGCGGCACCGGGGTGGTTGCGGAGTGCCGCACGCAGCCGGTCGACCACTGCCCGCGAGAGACGGGTCGCCGGAACTCTGAGCCGCACCACCTCGGCTGCGTCCAGCACCGGTTCACGCAGCTCCTGACCGATCATCTTCACCACTCCATCACCGTTGTGGTCGATGCGCCCCGAGACCAGGAGGATGGCGTCTTCGCGAATCAGCGGGCCGTATTCGGCCACCGTCCTGGGGAAGGCGACCACCTCGACACTGCCTTCGAGGTCCTCGAGTGGGAAGAAGAACATCGGATCCCCCGCCTTGGTGTATCGCCTCGTGATCGACCCCACGATGCCCCCCACGGTGGCGGACGCCTTGTCGTCCAACTCGATCAAGCCGGGAATGGTCGCCGTCGTCATCGACTCGAGGACCTTCTCCACGCCGAGCAGCGGGTGATCTGATACGTACAGGCCGAGCATCAGCTTCTCGAATCCGAGCAGGGTCTTCTTGTCCCACTCGTCGGTCGTGATGATCACTGGCTGCTCGACGACCGCATCGTCGTCACCTCCGAACAGGCTGTACTGGCCCATCGCTTCGGCGCGACGTCGCCCCACGGCAGCGTCGAGCATCTGCTCGAACACCAGGAGAAGTCCACGGCGAGCGTGACCAAGGGAGTCGAAGCCTCCCGCCTTGACCAGCGACTCGATGGTCCGCTTGTTGAGGACAGAGAGGTCGACACGATCGACGAAGTCCTTGAAGTCGGCGAAGGGGCCGTTCTTGTCCCGCTCCACCACGATCATCTCGACGACGCCCTCACCCACGTTGCGCACCGCGGACAGGCCGAACACGATCGTCCCCTCGGTTGCGACGAAGTCCGAGTCCGATGCGTTGACGTCGGGCACCGTCACCTCGATGCCCATGCGCCGGCACTCATGGAGATAGATGGCGGTGCGGTCCTTGTCCCGCTTCGACGACGTCAGCAACGCAGCCATGTACTCGGCCGGGTGGTGGGCTTTGAGCCAGGCCGTCTGATACGCAACGAGCCCGTAGGCGGCCGAGTGCGACCGGTTGAAGCCGTACCCGGCGAAGTGCTCGATGAATCCGAACAGCTCCTTGCCGATGCGCTCGTCGTAGCCCTGCTCGACGCAACCCGCAACGAACATCTCCTCCTGGGCGGCCATCACAGACGGGATCTTCTTGCCCATTGCCTTGCGCAGCCCATCGGCCTCGATCATCGAGAACCCGGCCATCGTCTGTGCCACCTGCATGACCTGCTCCTGGAACACCATGATCCCGTAAGAGTCCCCGAGGATCGGCTCGAGATCGTCGTGGAGGTAGCTGATCTCGGAACGACCGTTCTTGCGGTCCGCGTACTCGGTGTGCATGCCGGCACCGAGGGGCCCCGGCCGGTACAGGGCGTTCAACGCCACGAGATGGTCGAAACGCTCCGGCTTGAGGTTCCGCATCAGCGAGCGCATCGGGCCACCCTCGAACTGGAACACGCCCATCGACTCCCCCGCCTGGAGCATCGAATACACCGCCGGATCGTCCAGGGGGATGTTGTCGATGTCGATGCGCTCACCTGTGTTGGCTTCGATCAGCTCGAGAGCCCGCTCGATGGTCGACAGGTTGCGCAGCCCCAGGAAGTCCATCTTCAGGAGACCGAGCGCCTCGACGGCGTGCATCTCGTACTGGGTGACGATCTCGGCATCCTCTCCCTTGCGTTGGAGCGGGACGACGTCGGTGAGTGGCTCTGCCGAGATGACCACCGCAGCGGCGTGAATCGAGTCCTGGCGACGCAGGCCCTCGAGGCCACGAGCCGTGTCCACGACGAGCTTCACATCCGGATCGGTTTCGTAGGCCGTCCTCAGACCGGACGCCGCCGTGAAGTGGTCGCGCAACTCCTGGTCAGTGTCGGTCGACGGTGCCACCAGGCACTGGGAAAGCGACGCCTCCCTTCCGAGGATGGCCGGGGGCATGAGCTTGGCGACCTTGTCACCGAGCCCGTAGGGGAACCCGAGCACGCGCGCGGCATCCCGCACCGCCTGCCGTCCCTTGATGGTGGAGAAGGTGACGATCTGGGCCACGTGGTCCGACCCGTACCGATCGGCGCAATACCGGATCATCTCGCCGCGGTAGCGCTCGTCGAAATCCATGTCGATATCGGGCATCTCTCGCCGGCCCGGGTTGAGGAATCGTTCGAAGATCAATCCGTAGTGCAACGGATCGAGTGCCGTGATCCCGAGGCAATACGCAACGATCGAGCCGGCGGCACTCCCCCGGCCGGGACCGGTCCGAATCCCCCGGTCCTTGGCGTACCGGATGAGATCCCACACGATGAGGAAGTACGACGAGAACCCCATGTCGCCGATGACGCCCAGTTCGTACTCGATGCGGTCGCGGGCCTCGGTCGGGATGGGGTCGCCATACCGTTCCCGGGCTCCGGCGAGAACCAACGAGGCGAGATAGGCAGCCTCGGTCTCACCCGTGGGAACCGGGAAGTGGGGCAGCAAGATCCTGTCGAAGTCGAGGGTCAAATCGGCGCGGTCGGCGATCTCGAGGGTGTTGTCACACGCCCCGGGGAAGTCCTCATCGGGGAAGAGAGCCCGCATCTCTGCGGCCGACTTCACGTAGAACTCGTTGGACTGGAACCGGAACCGCTTCTCCTCCGACTTGGTGGCGCCGGTCTGTATGCACAGCAGCGCGTCATGGGCATCGGCTTCCGACGCATAGGTGTAGTGGGTGTCGTTCGTTGCCAGTAGCGGCGCCTCGATCGACTTGGCGATCGAGACCAGGTCGCCGAGGACCCGCTTCTGAGCGGCGATGCCATGATCCTGGATCTCGATGAAGAAGGAATCCTTGCCAAAGATGTCCTGGTACATACCGGCCGCTTCCAGCGCGGCGTCGTAGTCGCGTTCCTGGCCCTGGTTTCCCTCCTCGCCCGAGGCATCCGGGGCGAGGAGCTGAGGAACGTGCCCACCGAGACATCCGCTGGTGGCGACGAGGCCCTCGGAGTATTCGGCGAGAAGCTCCCGATCCATCCGGGGCTTGTAGTAGAAGCCGTCGAGATAGGCCTTCGAGGCCAGCGTCATCAGGTTGCGGTAGCCGGTCTGGTTCATCGCCAGGAGATTCATGTGATACCGCAGATCTTCACGGCGTGGCGGCCGCTCGAACCGGGACCCGGGGGTGACATACGCTTCGATGCCAATGATCGGTTTGACGTCTGCGGCGCGTGCGGCCTTGTAGAAGTCGACGGCGCCGTAGAGGACTCCATGGTCGGTGATCGCCACCGCCGTCTGCCCGTCTGCGGCTACTGCCGCCACGAGGTCGTCGACACGGGCTGCCCCGTCGAGCATGGAGAACTCGGTGTGTACATGGAGATGGGCGAACCCGTCGCCCGAAGAACCTGACCTACTCACCTGACCGCGCCCCGAACCGAGAACTACAACCGTGTAAGCACGATACCAGTCGCCTCACGGACCAGCGACTCGCGAAAAGCTGGGGTGCCGTGGCCCAGGCAAACGGAGTCTCTGAGGCGAATCCAGCCCGGGCTAGGCTCCCCCATCGTCGGCCCCGAGGGGTCGACAACGTCAGAATCGACTCGATGGGAGTGCCATGCGCATCGGAATCCTGACCGGCGGGGGCGATGTCCCCGGGCTCAACGCCTGTATCAAGGCCGTCGTCAACCGGGTGGATGACCTCGGGCACGAGGTGATCGGAATCCGGCGCGGCTGGGGCGGGCTGCTGAACACGAACCCCGAAGACCCGGCCAGCATCGCCGACAACATGTTGCCCCTCAATCGCGCCCGGGTGCGCACGGTGGACCGCACCGGTGGCACGTTCCTCCATACCTCTCGCACCAATCCCGGCAGGGTGCGCCCATCGGAGGTACCCGACTTCCTGGCGGATCGAGCCGTCGGCGATGGGCCGTTCGACTTCACGGACCATGCGATGCGGGTTGTCGAGTCCCAGGGCATCGATGTGATGATCCCCATCGGCGGCGACGACACCCTCAGTTACGGGCTCCGTCTCCACGAAGAAGGCATCCCGGTGATCGCAGTGCCCAAGACCATGGACAACGACGTCCATGGCACCGACTACTGCATCGGCTTCTCCACCGCCGTGACCCGCGGTGTCCAGTTCATCCACAACCTTCGCACCTCGACCGGGTCACACGAGCGGATCGCAGTCGTCGAGTTGTTCGGGCGCTACAGCGGTCAGACATCGTTGGTCACGGCGTACCTGGCCGGCGTCGATCGGTCTGTGATCTCAGAGGTCCCGTTCGACATCAACCATCTGGCGGAGCTCCTGGTGCGTGACAAGGCGACCAACCCGTCCAACTACGCCATGATGACGATCTCCGAGGGTGCCACGGTCGAGGGTGGCGAGATGCACCTCACCGGCGAGGCCGATGCCTACGGCCACCGCAAACTGGGCGGAGTGGGCCAGATGACCGGCGAGATGCTCAAGGAGATCACCGGGGAGAAGATCATCTACCAGCAGGTCGCTTACTTGATGCGTTCGGGAAGCCCGGATTCGCTCGACCTGATGGTCGCCACCAACTACGCGGTGATGGCGGCCGACCTGGCTCTCGAGGGAGCATCGGGCCGGATGGTCGCGCTGCGGTCCGGCACCTACACCGCAGTGCCGATCTCGGTGACGAACGAAGGGGTGAAGCGGGTCGACGTGGACGAGCTCTACGACGCCGAGAACTATCGCCCCAAGCTGCGTCACGTCACCGGCAAACCCATGTTCCTCTACTGATGGGCGTCATCGGGCTCCTGACCGCGGGCGGGGACTGTCCCGGGCTCAACGCCGTCATCCGCGGGGTGACGGTCCGGGCGACCGAAACGCACGACACCGAGGTCCTTGGCATCCTCAACGGGTGGCAGGGCCTCATCGAGGGCGACACCGTGTCACTGGACCGCGACGATGTCCGCGGCATCCTCGCTCGAGGTGGCACGATGCTGGGCACCTCGCGCATGGACCCATATGTCCACGGTGAAGGTTTGGCATCGTGCATGAGCACGATCCGCAAGACCGGCATCGAAACCCTGATCGTCACGGGAGGAGACGGGACCCTCCGTTCGGCGCTCCAACTCGCCGACGAGGGCCTGAAGGTGATCGGCGTCCCCAAGACGATCGACAACGACATCAACGGCACCGACATGACGTTCGGTTTCGACACCGCGGTCTCGGTCGCGACGGAGGCTATCGACCGTCTGGCGTCGACTGCCGAGGCTCACAACAGGGTGATGCTCATCGAGGTGATGGGGCGCACCAAGGGCTGGATCGCCACCTATGCAGGCATTGCCGGTGGCGCAGACGCGATCCTCATCCCCGAGGTTCCGTACGACCTCGACGCCGTGGCCGCCGTCGTGAAGAAGCGGTATCGGCGGGGGCGGCCCTTCTCGATCGTGGTGGTCGCCGAGGGGGTCGCACCGCCCGAAGGCGCAACCCTGGAGGTTCGAAAGGACGCCTTCGGCTTCGAGAGACTGGGCGGCGTTGCGTACGCCCTCGCTCCCGAGATCGAGGACCGCACGGGATTCGAGACCAGAGTGACGGTGCTCGGCCATGTTCAGCGGGGTGGAACCCCCACCGCGTTCGACAGAGTGCTGGCCACACGGCTCGGGGTTGCCGCCGCCGATCTCGCCGTCGCCGGCGAGTCGGGCGTCATGGTGGCGTTGCGAGGATCCGAGATCGAGCCGGTACCGCTTGCCGAGGCGTGTGCAACCGTACGGGGAGTCCCGGAGAACCTCTACGAGGTTGCGTCGGCGTTCTTTGGCTGACGAGTCATCACAGCTGCTTGAGCTCCTCGAAGGACTCCTCGATGCACCTGACGAACTCGGTGATGTCCTCCATGACGTCGAGATCGCCGTTGAAACCCCACATGAGGGTCCCGGCGTAGCTGAACAACGCAATCCCGAGACCGTGGCTGCGCCACAGTGGCACGAGTGGATACTGGCCCATCATCTCCGACTCGAGCAGGTAGATCGGGAACTGTGGTCCGGGGATGTTGGTGACCGTCATGTTGAAGGGCCGTGCCGACGCGGCGAGCCTCGTCCCCAGAGCGACGAGCGTTATCGGCGCTCCGGATGACAGCTGGACCAGGAGCGAAGCGCCCAGCGCCTGATCGGTGTCCTTGAGTTTGAGCGTCTCCTCGGCAACGAGACGGAACCGCTCCTTGGGATCGGGTTCATCGATCGGGAGTTCTGCGAGCCACATCGCCACGTGGTTCCCCGAGACGGTCTGACCGCCCGGGGGTCGCACCGACACCGGCGCCATCACGCGGAACGGCGCACCATCTCGCTCGGCGCCGGAGCGCTCCAGGTACCGGCGAACCGCGCCGGCCACGATGGCGAGAACGGCATCATTGACGGTTCCACCCAGCTTGTTCTTGATGTCCTTCACATCCTGGAGCGGCATGTCGAGAGTGGCGAACCGCCGGTTGGGGCCGATCGTGCCGTTGAGCGGCGTCTTTGCGGCCGGGGACAGCCATCCAGACCCCAGGGAGTACGAGATAGCCCGCAACCGTCTCGCCACCTCGAGAGTCACCGCC
>JABDIW010000084.1 GCA_013003515.1 Acidimicrobiia bacterium | reverse complement strand
TGGCCCATCTGGCTGAGCGATCCGGTGGGGGCTGCCGAGCCCTTGCGGGCCGCGATCACGCCGGCCATGAACGTCGTGGCGACGGCGCCCATTCCGGGGATGAGGATGCCGAGCTTGCCCGAAGCCGGCTTGATATCGGTGCTGGTCACGGGGGGTCCCTTCGAAGAACGTGAACCCATAGGTTACGCCGCCGCAACCCGCCGGGTGCCGGTGATGAGACGGGGGCTCCGTACACTGGCCCTGGTGAAGCCACTCACCGACAGACCCACCTTCTCGGGGTGGCGGATCCTCGCACTGGCGACGCTGACCGCGGCCCTCACGGGGCCCGGGCAGACCATCGGTGTGAGCGTCTTCATCGACCCGCTCATCGAGGACCTCGCGCTCACCCGGTCGCAGGTGTCCACCGCCTATCTCATCGGCACGATGACCGCCGCCCTCGGTCTCCCGCTCATCGGCCAGCAGATCGACCGCATCGGTGTCCGCCGCGCCATGACCCTCATCGGTCTCGCTTTCGGCGCTGCCCTCGTCGGCATGTCCGGGGTGCAGGGGTTCGTCACGTTGACCCTCGGGTTCGTCGGGATCCGCATGTTCGGTCAGGGCTCGCTGTCACTGGTGAGCACGGTGGCCGTCACCCATTGGTTCGAACGGCGCCGCGGCACCGCGCTCGGCCTGTTCAGCACGGGGACGTCCATCCTGATGAGCCTCGTGCCGGTCGGTCTGAGCCTCGTCATCGAGGCCTACGACTGGCGTGCCGCCTGGCTGACATCGGCGGTGCTCATTTGGTTCCTCGTGATCCCGATCGCCCGGTATGGGCTCATCGATCGCCCGGCCGATGTCGGTCAGCTACCCGACGGAGCACGTCCTACCGGCCAACGGACAGCTCCCACACCTCGGCGGTCGTCGATGACCCGTGGCGAAGCCTTGCGAACTGGCCGGTTCTGGGTCCTCGTGGCTGCGTCCATGTCGGTCGGCATGCTCTCGACGGCCCTCAACTTCCATCAGATCTCGCTGTTGGGCGACGCCGGCCTCACGGCAACGGAGGCGGCGATCATGTTCCTCCCCCAGGTGATCGGAGCGGCCATCGCCGGGGTCGTGTTCGGGTACCTCTCGGATCGGCTCACCGGCCGGGTGCTCATCCCGATGTCGATGAGCTTGCTGGCGGCCAGTCTGCTTCTCGCCGCAAACCTCTCGCCGGGGATCCTCATCGTGCTGTACGCCGTCACCCTCGGCAGTGCCGGCGGAGCTTCACGATCGGTGAGTGCGACCCTGCTGCCCCGTTGGTTCGGCACCCGTCACATCGGAGCAGTGCAGGGCACGGCGACGTTCCTCAACGTTGCGTCGACGGCGTTGGGACCGGTTGCCTTCTCCATCGCACGTGACGCCGCAGGGAACTACGAGGCTGCAGCGTTCTGGTTCAGCGTGCTGCCGTTGCTCGCGGGGATCGCAGCTCTCGCGATCAAGTCGGTTCGGGTCGACACCCTTACCTGATCGACGCCCCACCGAACCCGCCCGGTCAGTCGCGCAGTAGCGGCGCAGTAGCGGCGCAGTAGCGGCGCGATCGCGGATACCGTGGCTGCACGATGGCAACCAGTCAGAGCGGAGTTCCGCCGCACCACATCGAGCGGCCGATCATGCGTCAGCAGTGGAGAGCGCTTGCGTACGCCCATTGGCCCTACGACCCAGATGTTGTGCAGCGCCGCCTCCCGAAGGGGCTTGAGGTCGACACATTCGACGGGAAGGCGTGGGTTGGGCTTGTTCCATTCCACATGGTCGGGATCGCAGCGCGCATCGGTCCACCGGTCCCGTACTTCGGCACGTTTCCGGAGACGAATGTCCGGACCTATGTGATCGGACCCGATGGTCCCGGAGTGTGGTTCGACTCGCTCGACATCACCCGGCTCGCTCCGGTGCTCGTGGCCCGCGCCACCTATCGGCTCCCGTACATCTGGTCGAAGATGTCGATCGAGCTGGCCGCGGACCGCGTCACCTACACGGCACGTCGCCGCTGGCCCGGTCCGCGAGGGGCGATGTCACGGGTAGACCTGGCCATCGGTGACCGGATCGACCAGCCGACGGAGTTCGACCACTTCCTGTCCGCCCGCTGGCGTCTCTACACCATGCTCGGGCGCCGCCTCGCTGTTGGCCGTGTCGAGCACGAGCCGTGGCAGCTGTTCGCCGCTCACGGGGATATAGAGGACGAGTTCGTCACAGCTGCCGGCTATCCCCGTCCGACGGGTGAGCCGCATCTCCTCTTCTCGCCCGGGGTGACCGTCCGCATCGATCGTCCTCGTTTCGTCCGGCCGTGAACCGCCTTCCGGCACCGCC
>JABDIW010000071.1 GCA_013003515.1 Acidimicrobiia bacterium | reverse complement strand
GTGTGAACGCCGACCCGCTGCCACTGGTCGTCGTCGAGGGCAGCGAACGTATCCATCCAGCGTTGATGTAGTCCGTCGAGGATCTGGAAGGTCGCTGTGAGGTCGGCGCCCGCGGCGTCGGGCAGGTCTCCCCACCGGTCTTCGGCATAGGCCTTCAAAGGCGGCCGTTCCTCGGTGAGGATCAGTTTGAGCCGCACATAGCTGTTGATGTGCGAGTCGGCGCAGTGGTGGATGTTCTGAGCAACACTCCACTCCCCCGCTATCGGACGAGCGATGAGCTGGGCGTCGGTGAGATTCGCCGCAATCTGGCGAAGCTCATCGGGGAATCTGCGAATCCGGGCAATGCCCTCGGCACGTTCTTCTGGAGTCATGTGACAAGGCTACCGGCACCCAGCTACCGGCTACCGGCCCGGCAGAAGGCGAACGATCCACGCTGGAGGTTGCCGGCAGCTGTCCACGTGTGGGCATACGCCGGCCTCCCGTCTCTAGCCACGGGGCCGAAACGGTGATAAGCCATAGGTGAGGGAAGGAGGGTCCCTATGTCGCTTCCCGCCCCGGTGAGGACCCTGGATGCACGGGGCATCCAGATCTCCACCCACGTTCTGTTCGACGTCGTCGAAGCCTTTGGATCTCTGAATATCGGAGACGTGCTCGAAGTCGTGTGCGACGACTTCACAGCGCTCGACACCGACATCCGATCCTGGTCGACGGTGACCGGACATCCTCTGATCGATGCCGAACCGATGAGCGGTGCGATCAGGTACCTGATCCGCAAGGCCGAGTGCGCCCCGACGGTGCATCGGATGGCAGCCGTGATCTCATCGGACGAGCTGACCGAGCTGCTGTCACCACTCGGGTTCGCCCTGGCGGCCGCCTTAGAAGGGCTCGAGGTAGCCGTGTTCTTCCAGGGCCCGGGTGTCCGGGTCCTCGAACGCGGATTCGAGCCCCACTTGAAGGGCTGGCGACGCGTCTTCAGCGGTGCCGCTCGACGCGGCCTGGAGAAGAGCGGCCATGACCACCCGCAAGAGAAGGTTCGCGAGCTGCTCGAGCTGGGCGGAAAGGTCTACGCCTGCGGTCCGTCGCTCGAGCGGTTCCACATCCTGGAGGACATGCTTGCGTTCGACGACGTCGTCATCGGCGAGTACGTCACCTTCGTCAACGAGCTGGACGGCGCCGACATCACGATGTACTGCTGAGCCACGAGCTGCCGGCTACCGGTCGTCAGCTCGCTTTGCGCCGGAGATGTCGAGCTGTGAGACACAAGTGCTGCCCCCCTCCCCCTCGCTTCCGCTCGGGTACTCCCCCCATGAATGGGGGGAGAAACGCCTAATACGGCACGCCGACGGCGCCGCAGAGGAACTTCATGAACGG
>JABDIW010000015.1 GCA_013003515.1 Acidimicrobiia bacterium | reverse complement strand
CGGTTGGGCTCCGGAGCCACCAGGCGTTGCGCCTTGTGCAGCGCCGCCTCCTCGGCCATCTGGTTGACGACCTGCTTCATCTTCCTCACCTCGCGGGCCGCCTCTTCGTTCTCCTGGGTCACCGCCTGCAGCGCGTAATCGAAGCTCCGCAGCACGGTCGTGTGAAACCGCTCGATCACCTCGAGTGTCGGAGCGCTGATCTGAACCCCCTCCTCGATTCGGTGGCGGCCGAGGGTCACCAGGTTCGTCTCGATGATGTCGCCGATGTTCTCCAGGTCGTTCACGGCTTCCATGAGGTTCACGAATTCCTGCGTCTGTCCTTCGGTGAGCGACGTCTGACTGATCTTCCCGAGATAGGTGATGATCTGTCCGTGAAGCGCGTCGACGGCGTCGTCCATGGCCTCGACCGCATCCAGGTCCTCCGCCTCGCCTGCGGTCATCGCGGGCAGGATGCCGGTGATCATTTCCCGCACGCGGTCACCCATGCGCAGGATTTCCAGACGGGCGCGGTCGAGCGCGAGTGAAGGAGCCTGCAGGAGCTCGACGTCCAGATAGCGAGCCCGCACGAGGTCTTCTTCCGCCAGGGGGCGGTCGGGCACGAGCCACTCCACGAGTCGAGCGAACAGGGGAACGAACCAGATGAACACCAGCGTGTTCCCGATGTTGAACAGCGTGTGCGCATTGGCGATCTGCCGCGCGGTGTCCGCCCCGAGCGAGATGCGGGTGACGGCCGTCGCCAGGTAGTCGATGAAGGGAAGCCAGAGAAGTACGCCGGCGATGTTGAAGACCACGTGGACCGCCGACGCCCGCAGTGCTTCGCGAGGGCGTCCGATGGCGGCCAGAAGGGCCGTCACACACGTGCCGATGTTCGCGCCGAAGATCAGGGCGATGCCGGCCGGAAGCGTGATGATGCCCGCTTGGGCCCCGGTGATGACTACACCGGTCGTCGCCGACGAGGACTGCACCAGTGCGGTGAAGAGGGCGCCGGCCAGAATCCCGTACTCCGGCCGAGCCATCCGGCTCATCCAGTCGAGAAAGGGCTCGTGATTCTGCAGGGGGACCATCGCGTCGCCCATCACGGCCATCCCGAAGAACACGAGCCCGAGCCCCAGCAGTCCCGCACCTTGTCGCCGCACGATCTCCCTCTTCGCGAGGAAGGTCAGCGCGAAACCGACCGCGACGAGGAGTAGCGCGTATTCGGTCACCTTGAAGGCGATGATCTGGGCGGTCACCGTGGTGCCGATGTTGGCGCCCATGATCACGCCGATGGACTGCGCCATCGACATCAAGCCGGCCGAGATGAAGCCGACGACCAGCACGGTCG
>JABDIW010000479.1 GCA_013003515.1 Acidimicrobiia bacterium | reverse complement strand
CCCACCACCCCGGCCAGGATGGTGCCGATGCCGATGATCCAGACGAACAGCCGGATGCCAGCCATCAGGTTGACGAACCGCTGCATCGCCTCGTTGACGTTGCGGACGAAGATCGCCCGCTTGTCCTCGGGATCGAAACGATGGCGCTGTGCCAGGGCGTTGGTGATCTCGTCCGCCATGCGCTCGGTCTCTTCCAGCGGCAGCGAGCCGGTGGTCAGCATGAACATGCGGATGCGGTCGGCACCGTTGAAGATGCGCTGGGCGGTGGAGATGGGCAGGTAGATCTTCGACTCCTCGCCGATGCCGCCGGCGTCGCGAAAGGTGCCCACCACCTTGAACGGGATGCCGTTGATCTTGACGTACTCGCCCAGCGCCCGCCCCGACTCGCCGAACAGCGATTTCTCCACCTCGACCCCGATGGCGGCCACCTTGCGGTACTCGGCGACGTCCAGCGCGTTGAGAAAACGACCTCGGGCGACGAGGGTCTTCTCCAGGTGGAGGTGGTCGGGGTGGACCGAGCGGATGTCGAAGCTGCCGGTCTCCTTACCGTGGCTGATGGCCAGCTCACCGCGGGGATAGAAGCGAGCGGTGATGTGCTCGACGCCGTCGATCTCCAGCTTCGTCGAGTCGTAGTCGGCGTTGGTGAAGCGCACGTCACGACCCGCCTTGAGGCCCTTGTAGGGCAGCGAGGTCGTGCCGCTGCTGACCCAGATCGAGTTCGTGGCGTCGTCGCGGAACTGGTACTCGATACCGTTGGCCAGCCCGGTGCCGCTGCCCAGCAGCACCACCAGCATGAGGATGCCCCAGGCCACCGCGAAGCCGGTGAGGAAGGTGCGCAGCTTGTTCTGCCGGATACTGGCGAGGATCTCCTGCCAGTGGTCGAGGTCGAACATCGGCCTAGACGCCCGCCGGGGCCGCGCCGTCCCCCTCCGCCGCCGGGGCTGCGGGCGGCGGCAGCTTGCCGTTGCCCCTCTTGCGGCCGTTCGTGGACTCGCGCCCGATGACCCCGTCGAGCAGATGGATCACCCGGTCGGTCATCTCGGAGATCTCGTGCTCGTGGGTGACGATGAGGACCGTGGTGCCGGCATCGTTGATCTGGTGCAGCAGCTCGATCACCTCGCGCGAGGTCTGCGAGTCCAGCGCGCCGGTGGGCTCGTCGGCGAGGATCACCTTGGGCTCGTTGATCAGCGCCCGGGCGATGGCGACGCGCTGCTGCTGGCCGCCGGACATCTCGCTGGGCAGGTGCTCGGACCAGTCGACCAGTCCCACCC
>JABDIW010000461.1 GCA_013003515.1 Acidimicrobiia bacterium | reverse complement strand
GGTGCGCACCGCCACCAACGACCTGTACCGCCGTCTCCAGGCCGTGGCCGGCAACTCGCTCGACGACCTGGCTGTCATCTCCGGGTTGATCGAGCTCGAGGACGGTGCTGCCGAGGACCTCGGCGAGCTGGAGACACCCTCGACCTTGTCGGACGTGGTCATCGAGCCCGACGAAGAGGTGGAGGATCCGGAGGCCGTCGATCCCGAACTGGATCGGAAGACCACCCGCTACGAGCGTCGCCTGGGCGGTCTGAAGCAGCGATTGCGGGACGCCAAGGAGTCCTGAGCGTCACTGCGTCGCGAGGTAGCCCTCGACGATTGCCAGGATCTCCAAGAGCGCGTCGCTGCGAACCTCGTCGTCCTCCGGCGAGTGGTAGGCGGGGTTGTCAGGACGCCACAGCATCACCGCCGGCACACCCTGTCTGGCGAAGCCCTCGTGGTCCGAGATGTCGCCCCGCGACTGTCGGGTGACGTCGATGTCGAGGTCGGCGGCGATGTCGGCCAGCGCATCAGCGGCGGTGGGGTCGGTCTCGCGGTAGGTCACCGACAGCAATCGGTCTCCCACACCGACCATGTCCACCGAGATCATCGCGTCGGGGAGTGCGCCTTCACTGGCGAGTCGCAACGCCATCTGACGCGATCCGTGATGGTGCGCGTCCCGCGGATACCCCTCGAGGACCTCCTCGGCTCCGAAGAACACCAGGGTCACCGTGACATCGGGTGGAGTTTCCGAGAGTCGGCGCGCCAGCTCTCGCAGGATGACCACACCGCTGCCGTTGTCGTCGATCCCCGGACTGTCGCGGATCGTGTCCATATGGGCGCCCACGACAACCGCCCGAGGGCCTCGACCGATCCGTGCGATCACGTTGGTGGACTCCCGACCATTGGGGAGGGGAACCGCCTCCACCGTGACGGCCAGGCCACGGGCTCGCAGCGAGTCGGTCAGCCACCGGGCGGTCTCGGCCTCGGCATCGGTGCCGGCTTCGCGGGGCCCGATGTCGTTCAGGTAGGCGACATCGGCCTGCATCCGGGCCGTGGTGGCGGCCTCCGTGCGATCGAGGACGATGCGGTCCACCACGGACGGAACCGATGTCGTGGTCGACTCGACCACGGGCGCGGTTGTTGCGGTAGTGATGGAAGGCACCGTGGTCGACGTCGTCACCGTTGTCTGCTGCTGGGTCGGTTGGCCACCGGTGGCACAGGCGACGCAACAGAGGACGATGAGGAGCAGGGCTGTCTTCACAGGAGGATTGTCCCACTACGGCGGAGATCCCGGACATGAGCGAGGAGGCCTCTCGGCCCCCTCGACGTCATTCCTCAGCGGCGCGGATCTGAGTCAGACCGTCCGTTGAGCGGCACCCTACGCGCGGCAACGTCCGACACGCTGTCTTTCCGGTCGTTGTCGGTGACCTCGGAGCATCCGAGTCCCGCCGGTAGGATTTGCCCATGACCACTACCCACGACCCCTTCCGCGCACGCAGCACACTTGCCACACCGCTCGGCGAACGGTCCGTGTGGCGCCTCGACGCTCTCAAGGACCACGGTGACATCGAGGCTCTTCCGTACTCGATCAAGGTGCTCCTCGAGTCGGTACTCCGCAACCACAACGGTCTTGCCTTCACCGATGAAGACGTGCGCGCGGTGGCCCAATACGACGCAACCAAGGTCGGCGAGACCGAGATCGCATACATGCCGGCGCGCGTCGTTCTGCAGGACTTCACCGGTGTCCCGGCGGTCGTCGACCTCGCTGCGATGCGGGCCGCCGTGGTCAGGATGACCGGCAACGCCGCGGACGCCCACAAGGTCAACCCACTGGTCCCGGCAGATCTCGTCATCGACCACTCGGTGCAGGTCGACGCCTTCAACTCGGCCATGGCATTGCAGATCAACAGTGAGCACGAGTTCGATCGCAACGGTGAGCGGTACGAGTTCCTGAAGTGGGGTCAGTCGGCCTTCGACAACTTCCGTGTCGTGCCCCCGGCGACCGGCATCGTGCATCAGGTGAACCTCGAGTATCTCGCCAAGGTCGTGTGGGACGACGGCACCCGGCTCTATCCGGACTCACTCGTCGGCACCGACAGCCACACCACCATGATCAACGGCCTCGGCGTCGTCGGATGGGGTGTTGGGGGCATCGAAGCCGAGGCTGTGATGGTCGGTCAGCCGATCTACATGCTGTTGCCGGAGGTCGTGGGCTTCAAGCTGATCGGGAGGCTGGCGGAAGGGGCAACGGCGACCGACCTGGTGTTGCGTGTCACCCAGATGTTGCGCGAGCACGGTGTCGTGGGGAAGTTCGTCGAGTTCCATGGACCTGGTCTGGCCGATATGCCGCTTGCCAACCGGGCGACGATCGCCAACATGGCCCCCGAGTACGGAGCCACCGTCGGCTTCTTCCCGGTGGATGATCAGACCACGCGATACATGCGGCTCACCGGGCGCGACGAGGACCTCATCGAGGCTGTCGAGCAGTACTACCGCGCACAGGGTCTGTGGCGCGAGGAATCTCGCGAGATCACCTACAGCTCCTCGCTCGAGCTGGACATGGGGACGGTCGAGCCATCACTCGCCGGGCCGAAGCGGCCCCAGGACCGCATCGCGCTGTCGGGCATGAAAGATCAATGGCACTACGACCTCGCCGAGACGTTCCATCGCGCTTCTCCGGCCGGCCCCGGCACGTCGGACGCGATGGAGGGCGAGGGCGGGCCTTCGGGTGAAGGCGTGGCAGAGCCCGAGCGCGTATCCGTCAGCTACGACGGCGAGTCGTTCGATCTCAACGATGGATCTGTCGTGATCGCAGCCATCACGTCGTGCACCAACACGTCCAACCCCGACGTGATGGTGGGAGCCGGTCTGGTGGCGCGCAAGGCACGCGAGCGAGGGTTGACGCGCAAGCCTTGGGTGAAGACGTCGTTCGCTCCCGGCTCGAAGGTGGTCACCGAGTATCTGGCCGAGGCCGGGTTGATGGATGACCTCGAGTCGGCCGGCTTCTATCTGGTCGGATATGGCTGCACGACGTGCATCGGCAACTCCGGCCCCTTGCCCCCCGAGATCAGCTCCGGGATTCACGAGGGCGATCTGGTGGC
>JABDIW010000425.1 GCA_013003515.1 Acidimicrobiia bacterium | reverse complement strand
ATCCGGCGTCCTTGAGGAAGCCGGCGACTCCATGGCTGGGTCGCATCGGGTTCGGAGATGCCCCGACGACGGCCCACACCCGGTAGTCGCGCAGCACCATCTCAGAGTCGTTTCGGTGCGGCACGCTCACCCGACTGCAGCCTGGGCTTCGGCCTCCCGGGCGGCATCGAACTCCTCTTGAGGTGTGGGTCGCGACCTGAGCACGAGATACCCGGTGATACCTGCGACACCAGAGCCGATGAAGATGCCGATCTTCGCCTGGTCGGTCAACAGTGCGTCGGTGAAAGCCAGGTCCGTGATGAACAGCGACACGGTGAACCCGATTCCGGCGAGTGCGGCCAGCCCGAACACATGGGCCCATCCGGTGCGACGGGGCAGCTTCCCCCACCCGAGTTTCACGGCGACCCAGGTGAAAACGGTGATCCCGAACAGCTTGCCGAACACCAGGCCGAAGGCGACCCCGAGCGCCACCCCGCTGGTGACCGCGGCGCCGACATCGATATCGGCGAAACGGATGCCCGCGTTGGCCAGCGCGAACACGGGGACGATGAGAAAGGAGCTCCACGGGTGCAGGGCGTGCTCGAGCCGATCCAGCGGCGACACCGATTCGCGAGCGATGGACGCCAGCTGCAGGGCATCTGCGTCGACCCGCTCCCGGCTCTCGGGTGAGGCGGCATCCATTTCGTACTTCGACACGAGCCACGTGCTGTGCCGGTGGTACTCGTCATCGGAGTACATGGCGACCACCGGTGTCATCAAGCCGAGTGCGACGCCGGCCAGCGTGGCGTGGACGCCCGACTCGAGCACGAAGTACCACACCGCCGTCCCGGCCACGACGTAGAAGAGAATCGACCGAACCCCCGCCCGGTTGGCGGCGTACACGATCGTCAGGCCGGCTAGGGACAGGAAGAGCCACATCAGTGACAGATCGTCGGTGTAGAAGATGGCGATGACGGCGATGGCGCCGATGTCGTCGGCGATCGCAAGCGCCAGCAGGAACAGTTTGGCCCCAGGTGAGATCCTGGCCCCGAGCAGGGAGATGACGCCGATGGAGAAGGCGATGTCCGTCGCCATCGGGATGCCCCACCCCTGAGCGGCCTGGCCACCTTCCCCGGCGGTGAGAGCCACGTAGACGAGGGCGGGGACGATCATCCCGCCGAGCGCGGCAAGGGCCGGCAGCGCCGCCTTCTTCCGGTCTCGCAACTCGCCGACGACCAGCTCGCGCTTGATCTCGAGCCCCACGACGAAGAAGAACACGGTCATCAACGCGTCGTTGACCAGCTCACGCAGTGACTCATCGAGAACGTGGAGATCGCCGATCTCGAGGACGAAGTGGTTGCTCCAGAATCGCTCGTACGTTTCGCCGAACGGCATGTTGGCCCAGACGACAGCCAGGACCGCAGCGATGAGGAGGACGATGCCGCCCGCGGCCTCGACAGACATGAACCGTCGCGCGGGACGGACGAACCGGCTCGGCACGAACCGATCGGAATCGACCCAGGTTTGATAGATGCGTTCGCCTTCAGCCATCGTGCTGGAGGCTACCTGGGCCAGATCGGTTGTCGGCTACGGTCTCCCCGCAATGGGCTGGGATCTCCTTCGAATCGCCGCCGGACTCGGCGTGCTCGTACTCGCTGCCGACAGGCTTGTCATCGCGGCGGTGCGTCTGGCGCGGGCGTGGGGGGTGTCGGCGATCCTCGTTGGCGCACTGGTGGTGGGCCTGGGGACATCGATGCCGGAGATGCTCGTCTCGGGGATCGCCGCCCTCGATGGCCAGCTGGATGTCGCCGTGGCCAACGTGGTCGGCTCGAACGTCGCCAACATGACGCTGGTCCTGGGAGTCACAGCGATCATCGCTCCGCTGATCGCCCGCCTCGAGATTCTCAAGCGTGAGGGCGTCCTCATGATCGTGGCCCTGGCTGTCCTCGCCGTGTTCCTGTTCGATCATGAGTTCGCTCGATGGGAGGCTGGTCTCCTGGCGTTCGGAATGGTGGT
>JABDIW010000410.1 GCA_013003515.1 Acidimicrobiia bacterium | reverse complement strand
TCCACCCCCCGCAACCGTCCGAAGGCCTCACCGAGGCCCTCTTGTCGTGTGGGTACCAGCCGGTACCGGTGGGGAAGGCCGACGAACTGCAGGCACTGGCCCCCACCGACGGCTGGAAGGCTCTCGTCATCGAGTTGGGCGCGGATCTCGAGGACGGCCTCGGCTTCGCAGACGATGCCCGGGCTGCGGCGCCCGACCTTCCGATCCTGGTGTGTGCCAACCGCACCCAGATCGCCGACCTCGAAGACGCCGACTCGCTGGATGACTTCGTCCTGTCACCGTACGACCGCACCGAGGTGCGGGTTCGGCTGGCACGCCTTGGCGTCATCGACGAAGAGGACACGACAGACATCATCCGCTTCCGCGACCTCGAGCTGAACACGGCCACCTATCAGGCGACGATCGCCGGCCAGCCGATCGACCTGACGTACATGGAGTACGAGCTCCTCATGTTCTTCGTGACCAAGCCGGGGAGGGTTTGGAGCCGGGAACAGCTGTTGTCGCGAGTGTGGGGCTACGACTACTTCGGTGGCTCGCGCACGGTTGACGTCCACGTCCGGCGACTCCGCGCCAAGCTCGGCGAAGAGAGGGCGCCGTGGATCACCACGGTCCGCTCCGTCGGCTATCGCTTCGGCTAGGTCAGCCGAACTCGATCCCCTGGGCAAGCGGCAGATCGTCGCCGTAATTGACGGTCACCGTTTGACGTCGCATGTACGCCTTCCAGGAGTCCGAGCCGGACTCACGGCCCCCGCCGGTCTCCTTCTCCCCACCGAAGGCCCCACCGATCTCGGCACCAGACGTTCCGATGTTGACGTTGGCGATCCCACAGTCGCTGCCTTCGGGTGACAGGAACTTCTCGGCCGCCTTCACCGAGTCGGTGAAGATCGCCGACGACAGACCCTGGGGAACTCCGTTGTGGATGGCGATCGCCTCGTCCAGCGAGTCGACCTCCACCAGATAGAGGATCGGAGCGAACGTCTCGATCGCGAGGATCTCGGCGTCCGACGGCATCTTGATAATCGTGGGCTCGACGAAGTAACCGGCACCATCGAGCGTGGCGCCACCAGTGAGCACCTCGCCACCCTGCTCCTGGGCGATGCCCACGGCGGCAGCAAAGGTGTCGACCGCGCTCTGGTTGATGAGCGGCCCCATCAACGTCGACGGGTCGAGCGGGTCCCCGATGGTCACCTGCGAATACGACTCGACCAACCGCTTGGCGATCTGGTCCGACACGCCCCGCTGCACGATCAAGCGGCGCAGGCTGGTGCACCGTTGGCCGGCGGTACCCACCGCGGCGAACAGTGCGCCGCGGGTCACCAGGTCGAGGTCGGCGTCGTCGAGGGCGATGATGGCGTTGTTGCCACCCAGCTCGAGGAGCGAGCGGCCCAACCGCTTGGCGACCGCCGTGCCCACCTTCTCCCCCATGTTGCAGGACCCGGTTGCCGAGATCAGTGGCACCCGGCGGTCGTTGATCAGGGTGTCGCCGACAGTGGCGCCGGAGCCGACGACCAGGTTGAACACACCCTCGAACCCCGAGCCCGCCATGACCTCATGGGCGATCTTGGTGACGGCGACCGCAGTCAGCGGCGTCTGACTCGACGGCTTCCAGATCATCGTGTCGCCGCACACGGCAGCGATGAACGAGTTCCAGGCCCAGACCGC
>JABDIW010000409.1 GCA_013003515.1 Acidimicrobiia bacterium | reverse complement strand
GGCCTCGGTGTCGCAGTACCCGGCTGCGACGAGGCCGTCACCGGCGTCGATGAAGTCGGCAACGATCGTGCTGCGCTCCTCAGGAGTGGCTTCGGCCGTACCGACGTCGTAGTGCTCGTCGATCTGGGGAATCTCCTCCGGGGGTGAGACGCCGGGCCAGTCCCCGTCGACCGGTTGCAGCGCAGCGGCTTCGATGGCACCGTCCACCAGGGAACGGAGACCGTCATCATCCACTCGTGACGTTCGTGCAGACGTGACCCGGCCATCGACCGCGACCTTGAGCGCAACGGCGTGCTGCACCTCCGACACGTTCTGGTGGATGAAGGAGTTGGCGAATCGCGTCAGCGACGCGACTCCTGTGGTGGCCGATGCGTGAGCTTCGGCGCGGTTGCCAACCATCTCGATGATGCGGGCTGCGGTCTGCTCCGGATTCATCAGCCCGACACCCCCACCCTGACGGCGGCAAACCGAGCCGGAGAGGCCGAATGGCCGGTGTGTCCAACCTGCATCGGCTGCCCCTTTCCGCAGTTGGGTGTTCCCCAGTGCACCCATTCGGACGGCCCCGCGAGGCGATCCATCGTCCCCCAGAACTGCGGCGTGATCCCGGTGTAGGTGGGATTGCGCAGCATCCTGCCCTTCTTGCCGTTCTTGATCTCCCACCCGATCTCACAGCCGAACTGGAAATTGAGCCGTTTGTCGTCGATGGACCAGGACCGGTTGGTCGACATGAGAATGCCGTCCTCGGTTTCGGCGATGATCTCATCGAGCGACGAGTCGCCCGGCAACAGGCCGACATTGGTCATCCTCACCATCGGAAGTCGGGAGTAGCCGTCGCCGCGCACCATGCCTCCGGGCGGCAGTCCGGCGATGGCGGCCGAATCACGGCCGGAAAGGACACCGACCCAGGTGCCTTCGGTCACGATGTCGACACGTTGCGCCGGGGTGCCCTCATCGTCGAAACCGAACGAGCCGAGTGCGCCTGGCAGCGTTGCGTCTGCGGTGATGTTCATGAGATCCGAGCCGTATCGGTGGGTGCCGAGCTTCTCGAGTTCGAGGTGCGACGTGCCGGCGAACGCAGCCTCCCATCCGAGGATGCGGTCGAGCTCGATGGCGTGACCCACGGACTCGTGGATCTGTAGTGCCAGCTGGGATCCCTCGAGGATCAGCTGCTTCTCGCCGTCCGGGCAGGGATCGGCGGTGAGAAGGGCCGCTGCCTCCTCGGCGATGCGCTGTGCGTTACCGGGGAAGTCCCAGGCCCGGATCGTCTCGTATCCGCCAGTGTGATATTGGCCAAACGACTGTGGGTACGACCGTCGCTGCGTTTCACTCTCACCGACCGCAGTGGCGTCGTAGCCGCCGCCGGACTCGACGATGTGCTGATGGATCCGGTGCCCTTGCGATGAGACGAACCACTTCAGGGTGTCGAAGAAGCGCAGATCCGCACGGGCGAGGGCGATGCCGTCGACGGCTCCCATGGTGTTGGTGACTCCGATGAGCATGTCCACCTTCTCGGACAGGGGAACCGCAAACGGATCCTCCACGTGAGGCGTGGTGTATTCGGCGGTGGCGACCTCGACATCGGCGAACTCCACGGGCGGTCCAGGCACTGCCGCCGAGGCTCTGGCGATCTCTGCAGCGACTTCACCAGCTCTTCGTGCTGCAGCGTCTGTGAGGTCGGGGGTTGCGAAGAATCCCCAGGACGAGCCGATCAGGGCCCGGACGCCGACACCGGCTGCCTCGGTGCGGTCTACCGACTCGGTGTTCCCGTTGAGGACCTCGATGCCCTCCTCCTTCGAGAAAACCACCCGGGCATCGGCATACGTGGCGCCCGCCGCGAGCGCCCCTTCCACTGCAGCTGTGGCGAGATCGAACATCGAGCGGAGCCTAGCCAGGCTGCAAGAACGCAGAAGGGGCCCCGAATCGGGGCCCCTTCCAGTTGGTTGTGGAGTGTTCGCTACTCGGCGACGCGGTCCTTGAGACCCTGCGCCGGGCGGAACTTGGCATGCTTCTTCGCCGGAATCTGGATCGTCGCACCAGTCGCAGGGTTCCGGCCCTGGCGGGCCTTGCTGCGGCTCGTGTAGAACTTGCCGAATCCGGCAACTGCCACCTCGCGGTCGGCATCGAGCTCGACTGCGATGATTCCTTGACCTGACTTGCTCGAGAAGATGTGGTCGATGACCTCTGCGGCCTTCGCCTGCGGGATATCGGCCTTCTTGGCGAGCTTCTGCGCCATCTCGGTCTTGTTCATCTGGTAAACCTCCAGGGGTCGGTACTGGCCCTCAGCGCCGGGCATATCGGGTGCACCATACGTTACACCCCGATGTTCATTGGGTATTTCGCGCAATCATGACCCGATCTGCTCCCCAGACCACCAATCCGAGGACGACAACGGTGGCCGCAAGGACGAGGAGGCTGCGCGTGGCCACGACGTAGGCCTCCCCGGCGAGAACCTCAGCTCGCTCGTCGGTGAACAGACCGAGAACGGGGCCGCGGGCGATCGGCACCGCGACCAGGGCCAACGCTCCTCCGGCCACAGTCCCGACTCCCAGCGTCTCTCCGAGCCGTCCGCCAAACGCCCACGCGGCAAGAGCTGCGGCGGCGGCAAGCACCAGACCCACCCAGCGTTGCCAGGCAACCACCGAAACGACCCTGCTGAACGAGGGGATCGACTCACCATCGATGAGCGAGATCCTGGCATCGACCTGCCGCATCTCGTCGGCCAGTTCGGCATTGAACACCGCGACCCCGTCGGCGATGGGATCGATGAGTGCCCGGGCCAGCAGGACGACGTCCGATGGCTCATCGCTCAGAAGCGAGTCGTACAGGCCCTCAGCCACGGCCACGAGGGCGGCCTCGACGATCGGGGCATCGAGCAGTGCCGCCAGCGCCCGTGTAGCGAGCGGCTCGAGAAGCGCGCGTGCGTCGGAGCCCTCTTCGGCGATGGCGTCGACGACGGCGTCGACTATCACCGCCTGGGATTCACCCGACTTCAGCGCCTCGACTCCGAGGTCGGCGAACTCCATGGGCCGAAAGACGCCGTGGAGCCAGAAGCTCAAGACGGCGGACACGACGCCGAGGCCCACGACCAGTGGCGGGACTGCTTTCTTCACGCAGCCCAGTCAAGCGCGCCGTCGGATTGGGTGGGGCGAGAGGAGAGGATCGGTGCCAAGCCCGTAGACTCCCGCCCATGAGTGACGGATTCTTCCTGGGTGGTGCGGTCGACTCTGCCGGCGAGCGCACCGACGACAATGTCCAGTACGACAGCAGCGACCTGACGACGCACGGTGTGATCGTTGGGATGACGGGCTCTGGCAAGACAGGTCTCGGGGTGATCTTCCTCGAGGAGGCCCTTCTGGAGGGCATCCCGACTCTGGTCATCGACCCCAAGGGCGACATGACCAATCTTCTTCTCACCTTTCCCGACCTTCTGCCTGCGGACTTCGAGCCGTGGGTCGACGAAGCCGAGGCCCGCAAAGACGGCAAGACCGTGGAGGAGGCCGCCGCCGCCACATCCGAGCTGTGGAAGGGCGGGCTCGAATCCTGGGGCATCGCCGGAGACCGCATCCGCGAACTCAGGGATCGAGCCGGCTTCACCATCTACACACCGGGTTCCGAAGCCGGAGTCCCGGTCAACATCGTCGGATCGTTGCGGAAGCCCGACGGTGACTTCGACGCCAACGCCGAGGCGTTGCGCGACGAGATCCAGGGCTTTGTCTCCGGTCTCCTCGGGCTGACCGGTATCGATGCGGACCCGATCAGCTCTCGCGAGCACATCCTGTTGTCCAACATCATCGAGCATGCGTGGCGGCAGGGTCACGACCTCGACCTTGCGTCACTTCTCGGTTTCGTCCAGCAACCACCGATGCGCAAGCTCGGAGTCTTCGAGGTCGACACCTTCTTCCCCGAGAAGGACCGGAC
>JABDIW010000394.1 GCA_013003515.1 Acidimicrobiia bacterium | reverse complement strand
ACCGCTACGCCGAGCTTGCCGAGGCCCATCCCGAGTCGGTCGGATACCGGGCCGAGTTCGATGTCGGCCTTGCGCACCTGATGGAAGCCGGCGCCGACGTCTTCCTCATGCCGTCGCGCTTCGAGCCGTGTGGTCTCAACCAGATGTACTCGATGCGCTACGGCACCATCCCCATCGTTCACCGCACCGGAGGGCTCGCCGACACCGTCGCGCCCTGGGACGCGTCCACAGGCAACGGCACCGGGTTCGCGTTCGACTCGCTCACCCCAGCCGCCCTCGGCGTCGAGATCGCCGCTGCCCTCGCGGCGCGTACGGAAGAGGCCGCATGGCGCCAGCTCATGCGCAACGCAATGAGCCGCGACTTCTCGTGGGACGCCAGCGCCCGCGAATACGCACGGATGTATTCCGACCTCGCCAAAGCCTCGCAGTAGGCGGGCGCCAACAAACCCTTCGGAAGCCGCTCGAACCACGGTTCAGGGATACCGCCTGAGTCCAAGAGGTAGCAACACGACCGTTCCTAGATTTGCATGGCTATCAGAGAGGAGCAGTGTGTCTTTCGAAAACGAATTCTCTTATACGGCCACGCAATTCGAGGTCGTGCTGGGCGTGTTCACCCTCACGGCCGCGGTGTTCGCCGCGGTCCTGGTGTACTCCCTGGCCACATCGGGCAGCATCGCGCCTCGATACCGGTTGACGTCCTACCTCACCGGCGTGGTGATGGTGTCCGCCGTCATCGAGCTTGGCTTGCTCGCGATGCGGTGGAGCACCGCATTCGACTGGGATGGCTCGATGTACTCCTTGGCCGGGGACCTGTTCTCGAACGGATTCCGGTACATGAACTGGAGTATCGACGTGCCCGTCCTGCTCACGCAGCTGCTGATCGTCGCCGGCATCACCGGCGCCGTCTTCCGCAAGCGATGGGCTGCGTTCGTCATCGCAGGTCTGGCCATGATCTGGACCGGATACATCGGCCAGTTCGACGAAATCAACGGCGGAGCGCAGTTCTGGTTGTGGGGTGCGATCTCGACCGTCTTCTACCTCTGGTTGTTGTATGTCGCCTGGCAGACGATCCAGGATGCAAAGGAGAAGGCACCAGCGGGTGTCCGCAAGCTGTTCCAGTACGTCTGGATCCTCTTTCTGGTCTCGTGGACGATCTACCCGCTGGCGTATCTGATGCCACAGATCAGCGCGACGGCGAACGGAGTCGTGATCCGCAACCTGATCTACAGCTTCGCCGACATCGCCTCGAAGGCGGTATACGGCGTGCTCCTGGCGATCATCGCCCAGAAGATGAGTGCGGCTGCTGGCTTCAAGCCGGCAATCGAAGCCGAGGAGGCGTTCGCCGAGGCCCAGTGAAGAGGGTCCGGGACTCCTCGATACGGGGGGCGATTCGATCTCGACATACGGGAGGGCGGCCACGGCCGCCCTCCCGTCTTCATATCCACTCATCGACGGGCCACGCGTCACAGGATTCCTAGACTCGCCTCGCCATGGTTGCCCGCATCCTCACCCGCATTGTCCCCGCAGTGGCCGTCGGAGCTGCCGGCCTCGTTGCGGCACAGGTTCTGCGAGCCGCTCATCGACCCGATCTCCCGACGCTCGACAACCAGGACCCGTCAGGCCGCTTCGGCGATCCCTCCAGCCCCTTGCTCAAGGTTGCAGCCATGGGAGACAGCTCGGTCACCGCACCCGGCGTACTGCTGGACAACTCCTGGTCGCGACGAGTCGCCCGTCACCTGGCCGAGGAGTACCACGTCGACCTCCACTCCCTCGCCGTCGGGGGGTCGAAAGCCAAAGATGTCATCAAAACACAGCTCGAATCCGCCATCAGCTACCAGCCCGAGCTCGTGTTGCTGGCGGTGGGTGCCAACGATGCGTTGCGCGGAACGCCCATCAAACAGTTCGAGACGTCGGCCGAGGAGCTGCTCGAGGCACTCCTCCCCCACACCAAAGCGGTGCTCTTCGCCGGAGTCGGAGACCTGGGCACCATCCCCCGTCTCTCCGAGCCGCTCCGGGCCATGGCCCGAATGCGAGGCAGGGCGATCGATCGAGCCATCGCCCGCGTGTGTGAGCGATACGACCGGGTGGTCAAGGCGGACGCCTGGGAACACCCATCGTGGGCCATCTTCTCGGAACAGCCCGACGAGGCCTTCGCTGCCGATGGATTCCATGCGTCGGACGAGGGACACCGCATCTTCGCCCAACAGGCGATCAGCGCCATCGAGGACATCCTCCATCGCCTCTGACCTCAGGCGCGGCTGAGCACCCGGTCGATCATCGAAACCACCGTCGCCACAGCCGGCGGGTTGTACCCCTCGGGGATGATGATGTCGGCATACCGTTTGGACGGCTCGACGAACTGAAGGTGCATCGGCCGGACGGTCCCTTCGTACTGAGCGATGATCGACTCGAGATCGCGGCCCCGCTCTTCGATGTCCCGCTGTAGGCGTCGCAGCAGCCGGATATCCGGGTCGGTGTCGATGAAGATCTTCAGATCCATCATGCGGCGGAGATCGGGCTCGACCAGAACCAGGATCCCCTCGACGATCACGACAGGGGCCGGCGTCACCCGTGCCGTCTCACCGGTGCGGAGGTGGGTCGAGAAGTCGTAGACCGGCTTGTCCACCGACATGCCTGAGCGGAGAGCGGCGAGATGCTCCACCAGAAGCTCTGACTCGAGGGAGTCTGGGTGGTCGTAGTTGATCGCCGCCCGCTGTTCGAAGTCGAGATGGGCGTTGTCGCGGTAGTAGGCGTCGTGCTCCATGAGCCCGACCTGGCCACCGGTGGCGTCTCCGATCGCCTCGACGATCGTGGACTTGCCGGATCCGCTGCCGCCGGCGATGCCGATCACGACCGGCCGCCCCTCGGCGCCCGGGGGCCAATCGACATGATCGAAGACGGGTGATGCAGCCATGGGCTCAGGCTACAGGTGGACCGCAGGCCCTCGTCTGGCGACCCGATAGCGGCACTGCCCGACGTACCCTCATCCGCAACGCACTCGAGATCCGTATACATCACGATGACCACCAACACTTCTGACGCTGCGCTCGCCGTTGCCATCGGTCGGTACGACCGCGACGCGCTCGCCGAGGCCTACAACCGGCACGGCTCGGCGGTGTTCGCCCTCGCCCGCCGGATCGTCAGAAGCCGCGAACTGGCCGAAGAAGTCACCCAGGAGATATTCCTCCGCCTCTGGCACAAGCCACAGCGCTTCGATCCCGAGCGAGGGAAGCTCCGATCGTTCCTCCTCTCCGACACCCATGGCCGGTCGATCGACATGATCCGAGCCGAGGGCGCCCGCCGAGCACGCGAGGAGAAGGACGCCGTCCTGGCCCCTCGTACCCAGGAGTCGGTCGAGGGCAGCGTGTGGCAGAACGTCGCCTCGGCCGAGATTCGCCAGGCACTCATGGAGCTCACCGAGGACGAAAGGGCCGCCATCGAGCTGGCGTACTTCGATGGTCTCACCTACCGCGAGGTCGCCACCAAGCTCGGCCAGCCCGAGGGAACGGTGAAGAGCCGCATCAGGACCGGAATGAAGAGACTCAAGACACAACTGACAGCATTGGGCGTGATGCCATGACACCTACACCTGAAGATCTCGCCGGGGCATATGCCCTCGACGCTCTGGACGACATCGAACGTCGCCGGGTCGAGCGAGCTGCCGAGGCAGATCCTGAGCTCGCCGCCGAACTGGCAGACCACCTCGAGGTGGCCGCCATCCTTGCCCAGGCCATCGAGACCTCTCCGTCGACCCCCTCTCCCATGGTGTGGCAGAGCATCTCGGATGCCATTGAGGGCGAGTCGGCTCCCGACATCGAGTTCGTAACCCCCCGGCGCAACTCCTGGATGACCCGCGTCGTAGCAACCGTCTCGGTGGCAGCCGTCGCCCTGGCCGCAGTCCTGGCGGTACGTGTCGTCGACCAAGACCGTCGCATCGAGAATCTGACGACGGCAATGCAGACCGACCCTGTAGACCAGGCCGCTCAGACCGCCATCACCGCACCGGGCTCGCAGGTGGTCACGCTTGCCGACCCTGCCGGCTCCGCCGCCACCGTTCAGCTCGTCATGACCGAGGAAGGAGTTGGCTACGTCTTGTCCGACGCACTTCCGGCTCTGGCCGAGGATCGGACTTATCAGCTGTGGGCCATCGTCGGTGACACGGTCGTCTCTGCCGGTGTGATGGGCAACGACCCCGGCATCACGCCGTTCAAGGTGGCAGGCGGCGAGATCACCGGCTTCGCCATCACCGAAGAGGTCGCCGGTGGTGTGGTCTCGTCCCAGAATGATGCCCTCTACTTGTGGCTGAACGCCTGATCACGTAGCGATCACACGGCGCGTAGTGTTCGGCGCCATGACAGACACCCCAGAGGTCGAGCTCGTCGACGAGGACGAGCTCAGCGTTTCCCCACTCGAGCTGTTCTTCGACCTCGTCTTCGTCTTCGCCATCGCCCAGATCGCAGCCTTCGTCCGCCACGACCTCACCTGGTCCGGCGTGGGCAAGGGCGTGCTGCTGGTGGTCCTGGTGTACTGGGCATGGTCGCTCTACACGTGGGGCCTCAACGCGACTGGAACGTCTCACGTATACGTCCGGCTGGCGCTGTTGTCGGCCATGGGCACGATCCTGCTGATGGCCGTCGCCCTGCCATCGGCGTTTACAGAGGACGGCTGGCACTTCGCGGCAGCTCTGGTCGCGTTCCGGTTGATCGGCACGGGGATGTACTACCTGGCCGCAGGAGAGGAGCAACGAGCCGCCTTCTCCAGCTTCTTCCCCTTGGCAACGCTGGGCGCAGCGGTCACCCTCGTTGGCGGCTTCATGGATCCATCGGTCCGACCGTGGGTCTGGCTGGGGGCGATCGCTGTCGACGTTCTGGCGACGAGGGCTGCCGAACGAGCCGACTGGCACGTCCGTCCAGCGCACTTCGCCGAGCGCTACGGCCTGCTCGTCATCATCGTCCTCGGTGAGTTGATCGTCGCTATCGGGGTCGGTCTCGGCGACTTCGAGATCACGACGTCACTGGGAGTCACGCTCTCCATCGCCTTCGTCGTCGTGGCGGCGCTGTGGTGGTCCTATTTCGATCGCGCCTCAGGGTTCCTCGAGGAGACGTTGCGGACACGCACCGGCATCGAACGCGGCCGGTTTGCCCGCGATGCCTACACCGGCGCCCACCTCCCCCTCGTCATCGGCATCGCGATGTTCGCCGTCGCCCTGGAAGAGGTCGTGGTCCACCCGGACGAGCACATCGAAGCGATCGCAGCCGTTCTGCTGGCCGGCGGCATCACGCTCGTCATCGTCTCGTTCCTGCTGGCGGGATACAGCGCCACCCGTCAGATCCCTGTCGAGCGGCTCACCGGCGCCGCCGTGATCATCGCGATCACGGCAATCGCCTGGGGTTCGATCTCGTCGCGCACCCTGTTGGCTCTCCACGCCGTGGTGCTCGTGACCACGCTCATCGTCGAGTACCGACGCTGGAGCGACGACTGGCAGCGCCGGGCCGCCTAGGTCCCGGCCCGCCCTCTCGCTCGCTGGTAGGTCTCGAGACAGCGCTCGCGGGCCTCGGCGTGGTCGACGATCGGCAACGGATAGGTGTCGTCGAGGGTGATGCCGGCGGCCGCCAGCTCGAGCGGGCCTGACTCCCACGGAGCGTGGATGTGGGCGTTGCCGAGCTCGGCGAGCTCGGGCACCCAGCGCCGGATGTACTCGCCGGACGGATCGAACTTCTTCGACTGCGTCACCGGGTTGAAGACCCGGAAGTACGGAGCTGCGTCCACCCCGGTCCCGGCCACCCACTGCCAGTTGCCCACGTTCTGAGCGACATCGCCGTCGACCAGCCAACGACGGAAGAACCTCTCCCCCCAACGCCAGTCGATCAGCAGGTCCTTCACGAGGAATGAGGCGACGATCATGCGCACGCGGTTGTGCACCCACCCCTCACCGGCCAGTTGACGCATCCCGGCGTCGACGATCGGGTAGCCCGTCCGCCCCGCGCACCACGCCGAGAAGTCGTCGTCGTCATTGCGCCACTCGATGCCGTCGTACTCGGGTCGCATCGCTCGCTGCGCCGTATGGGGAAACGCATCGATCACCGCGGCGTAGAAATCGCGCCAGCACAGCTGCCTGACGAAGGCGCGGGCACCATCGGTCTCCGTGCCGATCCGATCCATGATCTGAAGCGGAGAGAGGGTCCCGAACTTGAGATCAGCCGAGAGACGCGAGGTGGCATCGAGATCGGGCCGGTCGCGGGTCGTCGGGTAGTCGCCAACCACCGCGGCAAACGCCTCGAGACGGTCGAGCGCGGCCCGTTCTCCCCCGGCCATCAACGGCTCATCTCCGTCTGGCACACCGATTCCGGGGTCGACACTGACCGCCGCCGGACCAGGTTCGGGGGCGTGGCGAACCGGCTCTGAGAACCAACGCTTCGAGAAGGGAGTGAAGACCTTGTACGGCGCCCCAGAACCGGTGAGCAGAGTGCCAGGAGGATGCACCACGTTGCCATGGAACCGGTGCACTCTGTCCCCGAGCTTCGCCGCAACGGCGCCATCTCGACGTCGCGCATACGGCGTGTAGTCGTCGTTCCAATACACGTTCGCCGAACCTGAAACGGCAGGCACCACGTCCACCGGATCGCCCACTGCAACATGGAGTCGACCGCCTTCCGACTGAAGGTCTTCGTCGAGGCCGGCCAGATGAGCCACGAGCTGGTTGCGTCGGTGGTCGCCGGCGGCGGCCATCAGGCGCGGATCGACAACGAACAGCGGAAGAACCGAGTCCGCATCCTTCGTGGCGTTTCCCCACGCCGGGTTCTCCCCGATCCGCAGATCACGACGGAACCACACAACTGCGCTGTCTGTCACACCTGCAACCTAGGACTAGGCGCGGAAATAGTCCCTTGGCGCGTTCAAGAAATGACCCACGTCTCGCCGATCACCCCAGGAGCGGAGAAAAAGGGGAGAATTCCGATGAAGCGTCGTCCGTGGCTGGCTGGCTTGATTGCGTTCGTTCTGGTGGTGGGGATCGGGGGCATGGCCGTGGCTGCCCAGTCGATCCTCGTGGATGAGCCTGAACCCGAGCCGGGCCTCGTCGCAGACGGCACCGACATCGAGTTCGCCATCGACGAACCGACCAAGGACGCCAAGCCCGAAGCCGACCCGGTGAAAGACGAGGTCGTCAAGGACGAGAAGCCAGACGAAGAGCCGGTCAAGGTCGAGAAGGACGAACCGGTCTCCGACGAGAAGGACGATTCCGTCGGCGACGTCACACCTCCTGAACTGGTCATCACCTATCCCGAAGACGGCGCGGTCGTCGACACCAAGACCATCACGTTCACCGGTGAGGTCGAGCCCGGATCCGAAGTCATCGCTGCGGGCTACGAAGCAGACGTCGATGAAGCAGGGAACTGGTCGATCAAGCTGATCCTGTCACCGGGAGGCAACACCGCGACCTTCTACGCCTATGACACCGCAGGCAACAAGGCCATCGCCAGCGTCAAGGTCA
>JABDIW010000384.1 GCA_013003515.1 Acidimicrobiia bacterium | reverse complement strand
GTGTCTCGCGCCCAGTCATGGAACAGGAACTCACCGAAGCCCGATCGCTCGATGCGTTTGAGGAACTGCTTGGGCATGATCTGGTCGGTGTCGACATTCGCCCGGGGAAGTGGCGCCATCGTGCCGGTGATGGTCTTCACGGGTCTCACGACGCGGTCCAGTCCCGTACGTCCACGAAGTGACCCTCCACCGCCGCAGCGATCGCCATCTCGGGGCTCACCAGGTGGGTGCGGCCACCCCGACCCTGTCGCCCCTCGAAGTTGCGGTTGGAGGTGGAAGCGCAGCGTTCCCCCGGCATCAGGATGTCGGGGTTCATCCCGAGGCACATCGAGCACCCGGCGTCACGCCACTCGAATCCGGCGCGTGTGAACGCCTGGTCGAGGCCCTCTTCCTCGGCCTGGCGCTTCACCAGCCCGGAACCGGGGACGACCATGGCATGGACGTCGGGGTGGACCGTGCGATCTCCCAGCATGGCGGCTCCTGCCCGCAAGTCCTCGATGCGACCGTTGGTGCATGACCCGAAGAACACCCTGTCGATGGGGATGTCGGTGATACGGGTGCCCGCCTCCAGGTCCATGTACTCGAGGGCTCGGGCAGCGGCGTCCTGGTCGAGCGGGTCGGTGAAGTCATCGGGAGAGGGCACGCTTGCGGTGACCGGCACGGTCTGTGCCGGGTTGGTGCCCCACGACACATACGGTGCCAGCTCAGATGCGTCGATCGTGATCTCGGTGTCGAAGGCGGCGTCTTCGTCGGTGCGCAGGCTGCGCCAGTAGGCAACGGCGGCGTCCCAGTCGGCACCGGTCGGGGCGTACGGACGGCCCTCGATGTATGCGAACGTCGTGTCGTCTGGAGCGATCATCCCGGCCCGGGCACCGGCCTCGATCGACATGTTGCAGATCGTCATCCGGCCTTCCATGGACAGTGCCTCGATCGCCGATCCCCGGTATTCGATCACGTGCCCGTTGCCGCCCGACACGCCGATGCGGGCGATGATTCCGAGGATGATGTCTTTGGCCGTGACCCCGGCGGCAAGGTCGCCGTCGATGGTGATCGCCATCGACTTCGGTTTCGCTTGCGGCAGCGTCTGGGTGGCGAGGACATGCTCGACCTCCGATGTCCCGATACCGAAGGCCAGCGCACCGAAAGCTCCGTGCGTGGCCGTGTGCGAGTCCCCACAGACGATGGTCATGCCTGGTTGGGTGATCCCCTGTTCGGGGCCGATGACATGGACGATTCCCTGGCGAGGGTCGTCGATGCCGAAAAGCGTGATCCCGTGGGCGTCGCAATTGGCGGTGAGGGCATCGATCTGCCGTTTCGACAGCGGATCGGTGATACCGAGGGAACGACCGGCCGTAGGTACGCCATGGTCGACCGTGGCAAGGGTCAGGTCAGGGCGCCGAACCTGGCGTCCAGCGAGGGTGAGGGCCTCGAACGCCTGCGGGGACGTGACCTCGTGGACCAGGTGGAGGTCGACGAACAACAGGTCTGGGGCGTCGTCGCCGGCACGAACCACGTGGTCGTCCCAGATCTTGTCGAGAAGCGTGCGTTGGGCCATGAGGGGCACAAACGTAGAGATGCGGGTGAACCTGGGCAAGCCGCGGCCGTCGTAGTGTCAGGGCATGGCTGTGGTCCTCGCCACCATCTTGCTCGCTGCCCCTTTCGGTCAGGCCTGGGCTGTTCATCACGCCGATGACGCCACCGTGGACCTGTTCGTCGAGCTCGGTCCGCGGCCATCACTTGTCGTTGCCCACGTGTCGGGCGTGGACGGCTTCCTGGAGTCCGTCCCCCTCATCGAGACCGCACCAGGCGTCTATGGAGGCAACTGGGAGCTCCCCAGAACCGAGAACTACCGCGTCCGATTTGGTGCCCTGTTCGGCGACGGCAGCGAGGAGGTGTCCGATGCGGTGTCGCTCGTCGATCTCGGTGTCCCGCTGTCGGTCTTCGTCTCAGGCACGGGGACGACGCTTGCCGACGTTCAAACCGCGAAGCCACCGCGTCGCTGGGGGTGGGGGCTGGTCGCAGCTGTCACCGGTTTGGGCGCCATCGGCTTGGTGACGGTTGCCCGGAGACGGGACTTGCCCGACGATTGACAAATGGTCGGGAAATGCCGACAATACCGCCGTGCCCCAGCCAGTTCCCTCGGTTCCCGACTACCCCCTCGACGAAGTCAGCGTCGTCGCGGCCACGCCCGGACTGAAGGCGATCGCCGACGACACCCGGATGGCCATCCTCGATCTCCTTGCTGAGCGCGCCGCAACAACGAGTCAGCTCGCCGACGTGCTCGGCAAGCCGAAGGGAACGGTCGGCTACCACCTCGGCGTCCTTCAGGACGCCGGGCTCATCCATGTCGTGCGCACAGCCAAGGTCCGTGCGATGACCGAGAAGTACTTCGGGAGGGTGGCCCGCACGTTCCGTGTCGAAGGACCCATGGACGACCGGTTCGCCATGCTGCGTCGTGTGATCGACGAGTGCGTGTTCCCGGACGGTGAAGTCCTGCCGATGTTCACGTTGCGCCACCTCAGGATCCCCGCCGAGCGGGCGCTCGAGTACGCCCAGCGCCTCGTGGAGCTCTCCGAGGAGTTCGTCAACGACGATCCGGGTGGTGACACGACGTTTGGCCTCCTCGCCGGCATCTACCCAACAGCGTTGCCGGGGTGGGAGGCAGCAGATGAGTGAGGAGATGCGGACCGAGACCCTCAGTCCGAAACGTCGGCTCGGTGCCCGCTACTGGCGGTTGTGGACGGCCAGCGTCATCTCGAACCTCGGCGACGGCATCGCCGCCATCGCCTATCCATGGCTCGCGTCGGCCGTCACCCGCAACGGCCTCCTCATTGCTCTCATTGCCGTCGCCCAACGGCTCCCGTGGCTGGTGTTCACCCTCCCCGCCGGTGTCATCACGGATCGGGTGGATCGCCGCAAGCTGATCGCCTCGATGGATGTCGTCCGGTTCGCCCTGACCCTGGGTGTTGCCCTCGTCGTGCTGGTGAACGAGTCGGGGCTCCCCAGCCCGGCGGATCTCGCCGCAGGAGTCGACATCGAGACCGACCTGTTCGTGTACCTCGTGCTCGTGGGTGCCGCGCTGTTGTTCGGGTTCGCCGAAGTGCTTCGCGACAACGCGGCTCAGACAATCCTCCCCGCTCTCGTCGAGCCCGAAGACCTCGAGAAGGCCAACGGCAACCTGTGGGGTGCCGAGATGGTGGCGAACTCGTTCGTCGGTCCCCCTCTGGGGAGCTTCCTCCTCGGCATCACGTTCGCGCTCCCGTTCTTCGTGGACGCGGGAACGTTCGCTGTTGCCGCCGCGCTGGTCTTCCTCATCACGGGTCAGTTCCGCGCTCAGCCCGTCGAGGAGCAGTCGAAGAGCATCGACTGGACGGGGGACATCAAGGAAGGGTTCATGTGGTTGTGGCGTCACCCGGTGTTGCGCCCGCTCGCCATCGTGCTGGGTTTCCTCAATGCACTGGGGATGATGATCTTCTCCACCTTCATCCTGTTCGCACAGGAGGAGCTCGACCTCGAGACCGGTTTGTTCACCGGAGTGTTCGGCTCCATCGGCGAGTGGTTCGGGTTCGAGTCGGTGGGGGCGTTGATCTTCGCCATCCTCCTGTCGGGTGGAGCCATCGGCGGGATCATCGGCTCGGTGGTGGCCTCGCGAGTTTCACGGCGGCTCGGTAGTGGTCCCTCGTTGTACGTGACGATCCTCACCGGAGCGGCCACCGCGATCGTCATCGGCTTCTCATCGAGGTGGTGGATGGCGTTCCTCATGTTCGCCATCGGCACGTCGGCCGCAGTGTTGTGGAACGTGATCACCGTCTCGTTGCGCCAGACGATCATCCCCGACCACCTGCTGGGTCGGGTCAATTCGGTGTACCGGTTCTTCGGGTGGGGCATGATGCCGATCGGGTCGGCGCTCGGTGGCCTGGTGATGGTCATCGGGGAGTCCATCGTCGACCGGCCGTTCGGGTTGCGGCTCCCGTACTTCGTCGTGGCGGGGGCTCAGCTCCTGCTCTTCCTCTACGCCGCGCCACGGTTGACGACCGAGAAGATGGAGGCAGCGCGAGCCGAGGGCCTGACTGCTCGCCAGAGCGAGTGACCATGTCTTCAATAGTCATCGACGTTCTGCCGATGGCTCAATACGATATGCCATGGCGGATGTGGGAAGGCGTCTACGCTCGGCTCCGTGATGGAGGTTGCCTTGGACACCATGCCCGCCCTTCCTCGAAGAGACCCGCCTCCCACTCCTGAGAACGTGCTCGACCTTCGCGATCCTCCAGGCGCCATCGTGACCATGGATGGTGCGCCGCAAGAAGAGCGTGATCTGCCCGACGCATTGCAGGGGATGTACTACAGCGGCTGATCAGCCGTTCTGCTTGCGCTTCAGCCAGGCGTAGGCGACCGCGCCTGCCACCGCTGCCGTCATCGTTGCGCCGATCGGTGCCGGACGGGCGAGACGCGACCGGAGTGACACCGACCGCTGGAACTCGAGGATCGGCCACTCCTTCTCCTCGGCGACCTTGCGCAGGTCCCGGTCGGGGTTGACTGCGACGGGATTGCCCACCAGCTCCAGCATCGGGAGGTCGGTCACCGAGTCGCTGTAGGCGAACGACTTGTCGAGGTCGACACCGTTGCGAGCGGCGACGTCCCGGATCGCCTCCAGCTTCCCCTCGCCCATGACGTAGGTCTCCAGTTCGGGGATGAAGCGCCCTTCGGGGTCGGTGCGGACTCTGGTGGCGATCACGTTGTCGACGCCGACGTATCGGGCCAGGGGCCGCACGATCTCTTCCGGGGAAGCGGAGACGATGAACACGGTCCGGCCCGCTCTGGTGTGCTCATCGATCAGGAACAACGCCTCGGCGAACACCAGCGGCTCGGCGATGTCGTGGATGGTCTCATTGACGAGTGACTCGATCTCGGACCGGTGCCACCCGGCGGTCAGCTGCAGCATCTGGTCTCTTGCTCGCTCGAGCTGGCCGTGGTCCGCTCCGTACAGCGAGTAGAAGGCCTGAGCGAAGGCGACCTTCGCCAGTGATCGTTTCCCCAGCAGCCCGGCGCGGTACATCGGTCGCCCGAACGCCAGGGTCGAGGACTTGGCGATGACCGTCTTGTCGAGGTCGAAGAAGGCTGCTTCCACGACGCGGAGTGTACGACCCCCTTGTTCGTCCCCTCGCCGTTTCATACGGTGCCCGAGCTGTGCCGACTCTTGCTGTGTGGACACCAGATGACGGGCTTCTCGCCGCCGTCGCCCCGCTGGCGCTTGCCGTAGCGGGACCCGATGCCACCCTCGTGGCCGATCTCGATGAGGCGGGTCCCCGCTATCCGGGCGACGGGTCACTTGCCGACCTGGCCGTCGATGGGCCGCGTCGCTCAGACCTCGAGCCGGAACGCCGGCGGGGGACGGCGGTTCTTCGCAACGGTGGCATCAGCGCCGTGGCGGCTCTGGAGGTGGTCGAGGCGCTTGTCGCCGGCTGGCCGTCTGTCGTTCTCCGGCTTCCCCCGCGACCCGACCCGGATCTCGCCGGGTTGCTGGATCGTCATCGCATCCCCCTTGTTCCCGTGATTGCGCTGCCGCCAGTAGACCTGTGGCCTGACCGCCTTGCGGAGGGCGCAGCTGCGGTCATGCAGCCCACCCGGTGGCGACAGCAAGCTCCGCGCCCCGGTCCGGTCCTCCCCAGGCCGCGAGGTGGGTCGTGGGAGTCGCTGTTGCGCGGTCGAATTCGGTCAGGTGATCGCTGGGTTCGGGCATGGCGGTCGGTGTGGGAGTTCCCGTGGAGATGACGAAGCGACTCGCCGATCGGCTCCTCAATGGTGAGGTGCCGCTGATTCGGGAAGCGCTGATGGCGGAGGCGTTGAGGTTGCTGCCCGACGAGGCCCCACTCGGTGGTGTGGAAACCGCTCTCGTCGCCGTCGACTCGCTCATCGGCTTGGGGCCGGTCGAGCGTCTTCTCCGGGACCCTGAGGTCACCGATGTCCTCGTCAACGGCCCCGATGATGTCTGGATCGAGCGCAATGGTCGGCTCAGCCGGACCGAGGTGAGGTTTCGAGGCGCCGAGGACATCCGTGCCGCGATCGAGCGCGTCATCGCCCCTCTTGGACTGAGGATCGATCATGCGTCGCCCGCGGTGGACGCCCGGTTGCCCGATGGCTCCAGGCTCCACGCCGCCATTCCTCCGATCGCCGTGGATGGCCCGATCATGGCCGTGCGTCGGTTCACTCCTGCCGTCGCCGACCTCGACGCCCTGGTCGCCCGCGGGGGCGCCTCCAGCGAAGAGGCCGGCCTGCTCCGACAGGCGGTTGTCGATCGGCGGTCGATCGTCGTCAGCGGAGGCACCGGGTCTGGAAAGACCACGCTCCTCAACGTCCTGTCTCGCGAGATCTCGTCCGGCGAGCGGATCGTCACTGTCGAGGATGCTGCCGAGCTCCGGCTCGAGGGGCATGTCGTGCGTCTCGAGACCAGGTCGGCGAACTCCGAAGGCATCGGGCAGGTCACGATGCGCGATCTGCTCAGACATGCCCTCCGTCTCCGACCCGATCGCATCGTTGTCGGCGAGGTCCGCGGTCCCGAAGCTCTCGACATGATCCAGGCGATGAGCACCGGACACGATGGCTCACTCTCCACCGTGCACGCCAACAGCCCCTCAGAAGCCCTGTGGAGACTCGAGACCCTCGCCATGTCGGGAGATCACCGGGCGGCTGAGATCACGGTTCGTCGGCAGCTTCGGGCCGGTGTCGACCTCATCGTCCACATGGAACGCAGAGATGGCACCCGGCGGGTGTGCGGGATCGAGGAGGTGTCGTGATCGCGGTGCTGGTCATCGCCGGCGGGATCGCTGCTGGTTCTCCGCTGGTAGTGGCTTGCGGCCTGCTGCTCGTCCTTCCGGTTCCCATGCTGGCGCTCGTGATGGGTGGATGGGGAGTGTGGTCGTGGAGGCGGCAACGCAGCCGGCCGGGTGCGGATGACGTTGCCGAACTGGCTTCAGCCCTGGCGTCCGAGCTCGGCTCGGGTCAGACCTTGGGAAGGGCGCTCGAGGCTGCGTCACGCCGAGCCCGTGGGATTGACCTGGATCGTCCGGTGCGGCTGGCTGCCGCCGGTCGGCCCTCGATCGAAGTCGCCGATGCCCTGCAACGCGTCGTCCCCGTCATGGGTCCTGAGCTGGCGTCTGCCTATCGACTATCGGCGGCATCCGGGGCTCGTTCCGGTCCTGTGTTCAGCCGGGTCGCGCGAGCGGCGGCCGATCATGCCGGCATGGCCCGCGAAGTGCGTCTGTTGAGCGTGCAGGCGCGTGCATCGGCCGCCGTCGTCGCCGGCGCCCCGGTCGTGCTGCTGGCGGTGATGGGGGCAACCGGGATGCTCGCGCCGCTCTGGAGCGCCGGAGGGCTCGGAGCTGCCGCCGCTCTCGTCGGCATCGGCCTCGTCGTCCTCGGAGTGGCCGTCGTGTGGTCGATGAGCCGGAGGGCTCAGCCATGATCCTTGCGATCTCGTTGGCCGTAGCGGTGTGGATCGTGACCGGTGTCCGCCTTCCGACGAGGCGTCATTCGACTGTCGGCGACGATGAGGCCACGTTCACCGAGCTGGTGGCCATGGCGCTCACCGCCGGCCATGGTTTCCCTGGAGCGGTGAGCCTCGCTGCCGATGCGGGCGGAGGCGACGTGGCCGACCGCGCCATCCGGGCGTTGCGTCGCGACACACCGGATGCCCCCGCGGTGTTCGCGGTTGCCCGCCATGCCCGTCTCACGGGCGCTCCTATCGGCGAGTCGATTGCAGCGCTCGCTCACCGTCAGCGAGCTGAGCAGCTGGAGGCGATCCAGGCGTCGATCCGCAAGCTTCCGGTGCGCCTCGTCGTGCCGTTGGCGTTGTTGATTCTCCCCGGCACCGTTCTCCTGGCCCTGACTCCCGTGGTCCTCGGAGCCATCGAGCGGTTCGCGATCTGAGCTTCCCTCCGCACCGGCCGGCTGCCGGACTGACAAAGGAGTTCCAGTGATGGATCTGACTCGTGACGATGGACAGGCGACCGCCGAGTACGCCCTGGTGCTGGTGGCGGCCGGGGTCATCGCCCTCGCCCTCATCATGTGGGCTTCGAGCAGCGATGTTCTGCCGGGGTTCTTCGAGACGGTGGTCCGCAAGGTTGCGTCGTTCGTGGATCGCGTATGAGTGACCGGGGGAGTGCCGCAGTCGAGTTCGCCCTCGTGGTGCCTCTGGTCCTCGTTGCGCTCCTGGCGATCGTCGAGACGGCCGTCGTCGGGCGGACCCAACTGGCGGTCGTGAGCGCGGCTCGGGAGGGAGCTCGAGAGGCTGCCGCTCACCCGGACGTGGATCGGGCCGTTGACGCCGTCCACCAGGCTCTCGGGCCCGAACTGGCCGAGGCTGCCTCGGTGACGGTGCGACGGCCCGGCGTGGTCGGGGAGCCGGCGCAGGTGGTCGTCACCGTCCGCCACCGGGTGTCGGCGGGGTTCTTCGGTGGGTTTCACATCGATCTTCGGGGCCGGGCCGCGATGAGAGTCGAGCGGTGACCGAACGGGGATCCGTCGGGATCGTGGTGCTGTCGCTGGTGGCAGTGGCCCTGGCGCTGGTGACAGCCACCGTCGACATCGCCAGGGTGTCGGCGGCCCTCGGCCAGGCCCAGGCAGCATCGGATGCAGCGGCCCTCGCCGCGGCGCCCGTCACCTATCGCCCGTTTGGTGCCTCCGGGTCGGCGTACGACGAGGCGGTGCGGTTCGCCGGTGCCAACGGAGCCGGCGTCGTGATGTGCCGGTGTCGTCCCGACCCCTCGCCGGAGCCCCGAACCGTCGTGGTTCGTACCGAGATCGTGGTCGAGACGATGCTGTTCGGGGCGTGGTCGGTGACAGCCACCGGTCGGGCCGAATTCGACCCTCGTCGCCTCCGGGACTCGGCGCTGGAGTGAGGGCCGATCCGTGCCGATGAACAGTGGGTGCAAGACACCTGGAAATACGTTGCCGGTGTGGTCATCTGTGCGGTGGCGGGATGGATCGCATTCGTGCAGGTCGAGCGCATCCCACTCCTCGGATACGCCGATCTCGGGTTCCACGAGCTCGGGCATCTCGTCATGTACATGTTCCCGATCTCGGAGATCCTCACCGCGGCCATGGGGTCGATCTTCCAGGTCGCCATCCCGGGAGGCCTCGCCGCCTACTTCTGGCTGAAACGCCGGGATCGTTTCGCCACGGCGGTGACGCTCGCCTGGGCCGCCACCTCGGCCCGTGACGTCGCCGTGTACGTCGCCGATGCTCCGCACCGGGCGCTCCCCCTCCTCGGCGGCGACAACGTGACCCACGACTGGTGGTTCATCCTGGGGCGTTTCGATGCCATCGATCGGGCAGGGTCATTGGCCGGGTTGATCACGGTGATGGGCATCATCACCCTGTTCGGCGCCGCGTCGATCTGCGTCATGGGCCTGGTCGATCTCCATGGTTGGAGGTTCAAGCGGCGCCCGAGCGTGGCCGGGCTCCCGGTGCGCGAGGCTCGACCACCGCGGGGATGAGTCGTCACAGCTCGCCGACGAGGCCTGTCAGGTAGTCGTCGAGGATCCGGTTCTCGCGATCACGGGGTCGCCAGTCCGGCAACAGGTCGACCACCGTCACGATGTCGAAATAGGGATGGTGCCGCAGGCCGGTCCGTTCCTGCCAGGCGTCTCGAAATCGGTCGGCGGCACCGACGCCAAACTGCGTCGCCAGGTTCATCCTGCAGTGGGCGATGTCCATCGACGCCGGACCGATGGAGGTCTGGGACCAATCGACGATTCCGACCACTTCGTCGTGCCACAGCACGTTCCAGTGGTGGTAGTCGCGATGGATGAAGCGAGGTTCGGTGTCCGGAGCCGCGCCGGCGAGTGCATCGATGGCCCGTTCCCAGACGGGCTCCACTGTGGTCCACGGTGGTGGTGATGCCTCTGACGCATCGAGGTATCTGACGAAGGGCCTCACCCACGAGGGGGGCTCGACCTCGCCGATGGCGACGGCGGTCTCGGCGAGCGGCTCGAGGACGTCGTCCGGCCTGTCGAGGCTTCCGGCCGGTGCCGCATCGATGTGGGTGATGAGCATCGACGGGTCACCGGCCTCGGCACCTGTGGCATCGACGGCAGCGACTTCAGGGACGGGAAGGGAGGTGTCTGTCCCCAGCATCTCGAGCACCTTCGCCTCGTAGCCGACGACGTCGGGCCGCTCGGCGAGCCAGCGAGCATTGGTGACCTGCTTGAGAACGAATGATCGGTCATGGGCATCGACACGCCTCACCTGTGAGGTGACGCCCCCGACGAGACGCTCTCCGATGGTGGCTCGTGTCCCGAGGTGGCTGCGGACCCAGGCCTCGATGACGGCGGTCATCCGACCGAGAT
>JABDIW010000382.1 GCA_013003515.1 Acidimicrobiia bacterium | reverse complement strand
GACCGGGGGCTGCAGGATCACCCCACCGCCCTCGACGGAGAAGGCATCGATCAGCACGCCGATGGACGTTCCCACGCTGGGACTGACGGTCGTTTCGAGCCCGGTGTCGTCCCAGCCGTGTCGGGTGGCCATCCAATCCCAGAAGGCCGCGATCAACCGCTCCGGCCGGCTCTCATATCCGTACCACGCCTGACCCGCCCTGGCCGTTACGGCCTCGGTTATGGCCGGGGCGAGAGGCAGGTAGGGCTCGGCGATCCACAACGGCAGCAGGCCTTCGGCATGGCCGAAGTGCTGCTCGAGACGGCCTGGATTGGTCGCCAGGGCGCCTGGGGGTAGATCGAGTTGCTCCACCCGCCGATCCTACGTCCGCCCGCCTACTGCAGGCTGAACGGCGGGTAGCGGTCCGTGATCAGCAAGAACCCGTACGCGTACACCCGCAGCGCCCAACGACCGACCCCGACGAAGTAGTCGAAGATCGCGCGGGGATAGCGGCCTGTGAACAGGATGGCCAGCCACGTGATGAACCAGGCAATCACGGCACCGATGAACAGGAAGATCAGCACGATGTAGTGGGGGATCAACAGGAACCACTTCACGAGCGGCATCCACCGGTTCAGATCCTGCTCGACGTCGGGATAGTCGAGGTCGAGGTGCACGATCTGCTGGTCGGTCGTCGACGGATAGCCGTCGTCCATGAATGCGAAATACGCGGCGACCCTGGTCGAGAACCGTTCGAGCTCGAGGGCGAAGTCGAACCACCAACGCGGGTACTTCTGGCGCACGATGATCATCATCGCCGTTGCCAGGAAGAGGCCTCCGGCGATGCCTCCGCCGCTCTGGGTCACCGTCTCGCCTGCCTCGTTCACATAGGACCAGCTTCCCGTGGATGAGAGCGCAGCCAGGACCAGCGCAATCGGGATGATCCAGATGAATCGGAAGAAGCTGCTCACTCGATCGAGCTGGCGATCGGGATAGTCGATCTCGAGCCGTGCCGGGTACGGCGCGGACTGGGGCATTGCCATTGTGTTTCCCTCCTCAGGTCACTCGAATCCTGCGACGGATCCGGGCGAGGAACCAGGGCCGTTTGGCGCTCTGTGCAGTTCCGACTGCCCAACCTACGCGACCGGGCCCGACCATGAAGGCCGGGCTCGGTCGGTTCGAAAGGGAGGTGAACTAGGGGAGCAGCACGCTCTCGCCGATGACGTGGATGATGCCGTTCGAGGCGGTTCCACGACCAATGTCGATGGCGCCCAGATTCACAACCGACGGGGCTGAACTGCCGCCCTCGAGGGTGAGGCTGGTGCCGTCGAAGCTGGCGAAGGCGGTGCCACCGTTCACCATCGGAACGTCGATCGGAACGTTGGCCAGGACCTCGTCGGAGCTGAGGCCCTTCTCATCGTCTGTGTTGAGCGCCGTCACGTGATAGAGCAGGACGTTGGCAAGGGCGTCCTTGTCGTAGTCGACGGCCCTGAGGACGTTGAACAGGACGCGAAGCTCGCTGCGGCCCCCGAATGTGGCGCGGAACGTGTCGTCGGTCGGGGCGAACACGGTCAGATCCTGGGTCGGGTCGTCGACGACTTTGTCCAGACCGGTGACCTTCAGCGCCAGCAGCAGGATGTCGAAGTCGCCACCGTTGCGGTCGACGATCCAACG
>JABDIW010000371.1 GCA_013003515.1 Acidimicrobiia bacterium | reverse complement strand
GGCTGCTTGAGCCATGGAACACAACGGTGACGGTCGTGCGGCGATCACCTGTCTCGCTGCCGGGTGCGGACCACACGGTGACGTTCGCCGGTGTGCATGAGGCCGTGCGAGATGCCGATGTGGTCGTGCTTGCGGCGGCGCTGACGGATGAGACCCGGGGCATGGTCGATGCGGCGTTTCTGTCCGCCATGGCCGACGACGCGTGGCTCATCAACGTCGCGCGGGGCGGGCTTGTGGTCACTTCGGAGCTGGTCGATGCGCTTCGCAATGAGACGATCGCGGGGGCTGCGCTCGACGTGACCGATCCCGAACCGTTGCCCGACGACCATCCGCTCTGGGGCCTGTCCAACTGCATCATCACACCCCACGTCGGCAACACGCCGGACATGGGTTTGCCGCTGATCGCCGAGCGCGTCCGCCAGAACGTGAAGCGATGGATTGCCGGCGAGCCGTTGATCGGCCCAGTGGATGTCGCTGCCGGCTACTAGCGGCTAAGTGAGGTCGGCAGCGGCGAAGGCCACGCCGAATCGCACACACCACACGACGACCGTGTCGTAGGTGGCCAGATCGACGCCCTCGGGGATTTCGTAATTCTGCGCCCCGATGTTTCCCTTGAGGTCGCCGAGGTCGATGAAGTCGTCGTCGAACTGCCCGGCGTCGCCATCGGCGGTCACACCCGCGGAAAGGTAGACGTTGAGGTCGGGACCGTTGTCGGTCTCGAAATCATCGCCGAGCCGCAGGAACCGTTGGGTCGTGCCGTTGCCGAGCACCTCGGCGGTCCCACTGCCCGGGTGGCTGCGATCGATAAAGGAGCCCTTGGCGAGAGTGGTGATCTCCTCTACGGAGCCCTCATCCATCTCGGGCATGTCCTCGCTGACGGTGACCTCCATCGGCTGCTCTTCGCCCAGCATCTCCTCGGTCATCTGCTCGGCGATCGCGGGCGTCACGTCATCGGAGGGTAGGCCCGACGCCCCGTCTGCCGTGAACACCGGCAGCTCTTCGCTGACCTCGTCGTCGGTGAATGCGGTCTGGATGCCAAAGACCCCAAAGGCAAGAATCGCCGCAATCGCCAGCCCCGCCACCCCCAAGGCCATCTTGATCTCTT
>JABDIW010000079.1 GCA_013003515.1 Acidimicrobiia bacterium | reverse complement strand
CCCCACACTCGCGACAACAGCTGTTCCCGGCTCCAGACCCGCCCCGGCTTGGTCACGAAGAACATGAGGAGCTCGTACTCCATGTACGTCAGGTCGATCGGCTGGCCGGCGATCGTCGCCTGATAGGTGGCCGTGTTCAGCTCGAGGTCGCGGAAGCGGATGATGTCCGTCGTGTCCTCTTCGTCGATGACGCCAAGGCGTGCCAGCCGAACCCGCACCTCGGTGCGGTCGTACGGTGAGAGGACGAAGTCATCCAGGGAGTCGGCATCCTCGAGGTCGGCGATCTGGGTGCGGTTGGCACACACCAGGATCGGAAGGTCCGGCACCGCAGCCCGGGCATCGTCGGCGAAGCCGAGGCCGTCCTCGAGGTCCGCGCCCAGCTCGATGACGAGAGCCTTCCAGCCGTCCGTGGGGGCCAGTGCCTGCAGTTCGTCGGCCTTCCCCACCGGTACCGGCTGGTACCCACACGACAAGAGGGCCTCGGTGAGGCCTTCGGACGGTTGCGGGGGGTGGATGGCGAGATACATGATCAGAGGACCGGGAGGTACTCCTCCAGCTCGAACCGTGAGACGTGGTGCTGGTAGCGGTCCCACTCGGCACGCTTGTTACGCAGGAACCACTCGAAGACGTGCTCGCCGAGCGCGCTCGACACCAGCTTCGAGCCCTCCATGAGGTCGAGAGCCTGGTCGAGGTTGGCGGGCAGCCGGGCGATGCCCGCCGTCTGTAACTGTTCCCGGGTCAGCTTGTGGCTGTTGGCGGGCGTTTCGGCCGGAGCCTCGAGCCCACGTTCGATCCCGTCGAGCCCGGCAGCGAGGATCGCCGACAGGGCCAGATACGGGTTGCACGCCGGGTCGGGCGATCGGTACTCGAGGCGCACCGATGAATCCTTGCCCTGCTTCGGTGTCGGGACTCGCACCAGGGCCGACTGGTTGTTGCGTCCCCACGTGACGTTGACGGGCGCTTCGAATCCCGAGACGAGCCGTTTGTAACTGTTCACCCACTGGTTGGTGACGGCCGTGATGTCGCCGGCGTGATTGAGGAGGCCGGCCATGAGGGACCGACCTTCTGCCGAGAGGTCACCGTTCTCGCCGGCGAAGGCGTTGTCGTCGCCGCGGAACAGCGAGACGTGGAGGTGGAGTCCGCTCCCGTCGTGGTCCTGTAGCGGCTTCGGCATGAACGTGGCGTAGATGCCGTGCTCCATGGCCACTTCCTTGACCGCCAGGCGGGTTGTCATCAGGTTGTCGGCCATCGTCAGAGCGTCGGTATAGCGAAGGTCCAGCTCGTGCTGGGAGGGCGAAACCTCATGATGGGAGAACTCGACGGGGATGCCGAGCTGTTCGAGCACCATGATCGTGTTCCTTCGGTACTCCTGGGCGACGTCGAGCGGGGTTAGGTCGAAGTAGCCGCCGCGGTCGAGGACTTCGGGGTCAGGGCTCGCATCGCGGAAGTAGAAGTACTCGACCTCGGGCCCCACGTAGAAGCTGTATCCGAGTTCGGCCGCCCGTTCCAGGTTGCGGCGCAACACGTACCGGGGATCGCCCTCGAACGGTGACCCGTCGGGCATGACGATGTCACAGAACATGCGAGCAACACCGCTGTCTTCGCCTCGCCACGGCAGGATCTGAAAGGTGGTGGCGTCGGGCACGGCCAGCATGTCGGCCTCCTGGACGCGGGAGAAGCCGTCGATGGCCGAGCCGTCGAAGTGGAGGCCCTCGCTGAACGCCGACTCGAGCTCGGCAGGCGTGATGGCGAACGACTTGAGGGAACCGAGGATGTCGGTGAACCACAACCGGATGAACCGGATGCCTCGTTCCTCGACGGTCTTCAGCACGTATTGCTCGCGGCGTTCCATGGTCTCTCTGGGTCGGGAGAGGTGCATCGTACGGGCAAATCATCGTCTCGACTAGGCCGGAAGCGGTCCCGAAACACACTGTTCACACTTCGGCAACCGACCGGAAACCCGTTGGTGTGATGCTGAACTCGGCCGGAGTCGCCGGCCACCAGTGCTACCAGGAGGAAAGATGCCGTATAGAGCGGAGTACATCTGGATCGACGGTCAGAAGCCGACGGCCAAGCTGCGATCCAAGACCAAAATCGTCCCCGATGGCCAGGAGCCCCCAATCTGGGGTTTCGATGGCTCGTCGACCGAGCAGGCGCCGGGCAGTGAGTCCGACTGCGTCCTCAACCCCGTGTTCATCGCCCCCGACCCGCTCCGTGGAGGCGACGACAAGCTCGTCATGTGTGAGGTGCTCAACACCGACATGACCCCGCACGAGTCCAACAACCGCGCCAAGGCGGCCGAGACCGCCGAGAAGTACGGCTCCCACGAGCCGTGGTTCGGCATCGAGCAGGAGTACACGTTCTACAAGGACGGACGCCCGCACGGCTGGCCCGTCGGGGGCTACCCGGCCCCCCAGGGCGGCTACTACTGCGGTGTCGGCGCCGATGAGATCTGGGGCCGCGACGTCGTCGAGGCACACACCCGGGCCTGCATGGATGCGGGTCTGGCCATCTCGGGCACGAATGCCGAGGTGATGATCGGACAGTGGGAGTTCCAGATCGGTCCTGCAGGCCTCCTCGAGGTCGGCGACCAACTGTGGATGGCCCGCTGGTTGCTGTACCGGATCGCCGAGGACCACGACATCTCCGCCCACCTCACCCCGAAGCCCGTCGAGGGTGACTGGAACGGTGCCGGGGCCCACACCAACTTCTCCACCAAGGAGATGAGGGAGAGCTACGAGCCGATCGTGGCCGCGTGTGAGGCACTGGGCAAGAAGGCAGATCTGCACATCCAGCACTACGGCGCAGGCATCGAGCAGCGCCTGACCGGTCTCCACGAGACCGCTCCGTGGACGGAGTACTCCTACGGGGTGTCAGACCGCGGAGCCTCGGTGCGGATCCCCTGGCAGGTGCATGTCGAGCAGAAGGGGTACATCGAGGATCGGCGTCCCAACGCCAACATGGACCCGTACGTCGTCGCCCAACTCATGGTCGACACCGTCTGTGGCTACTTCGAGGAGACGGGCGTCGTCTGATTCCTGCGTAGCACGACAGGAAAACCGTCGGGGCCCGGGTGCGAACCCGGGCTCCGTCGCGTCCGGGATCAGCCCCGGGCGGCGGTGATGGCGGCGGCGAGCGCCGAGCGGAACTGGCCGACTGCGGTCTCGTACCCCGTCAGTGCTTCGCGGCGGGCCTCGCCGGTGTCGGGTGCTTCGAGGCCGGTCTGCATTGCCTCGGCTGCGGTGACGATGTCATCGGCCGCCGACTCGACGTCGGTCCAGGCGGTGGAGGCGTTGGCCGGCACCTCTGTCGACTTCACGGTGTCGGCCAGGGTGGTCGACTGTGCGGTGATGTCGGCCAGGGTGGCCCGGATGACGCTCAGGCCCACATCCCGGTCGTCCCACTGCTGGTTGATCTCTTTGGCGTCTGCCAGCAGCGTGTTGCCGTCCGACGAGTAGCCGTCGGCTGCGGCGATGAAGGCCTGGGTGGCAGCGGGAATCGTGGTCGTGGTGGTGGCCGTCGTGGTTGTGGTCGTTGTCTCGCCGGCCGACGGTGTGGTCGTGGTGGTAGTGCCCCCCTCGACCTCGCCAGGGCTGAGCTGCTGAACGAATACGGCTGTGAACCCGATCAGCGCCACAACGACGATCGGCAACAGCCACCGGCCCGGTTTGGGATCTTCTCGACTCACCGGCACGAAAGATAGTCGTTTGGGCGCCCGGTTCTCGAAGCCTGCTCGACTTGGCTGCACCACCTACCCTTTCGGACGTGGAACTCAACGGCGCGTTGGCGCTCATCACAGGCGGGGCACGACGTGTCGGAAGGGCGATCGCCCTCGAGCTCGGTGCCGCAGGTGCCGACATCGCCGTGCATTACGGGAGGTCCGAAGCCGAGGCGACCGAGACCATCGAGGATCTGGCCGCGCATGGTGTGACGGCTCATCCGGTCCAGGCCGACCTGTCGGACCTCGACTCGGCGGCCACCTTGCCCGACCGAGTTCACAAGACGTTTGGGAGACCGGCCAACGTGCTGGTCAACTCGGCTTCGGGATTCCCGACGGACTCGCTGGCTGAGGCGACACCCGAGGGATGGCGTGCCGCCCACGCTTTGACGCTGGAGGCCCCGGTGTTTCTCACCCAGTCTTTCGCCCGCCTCCTCGGCGAAGAGCCGGGCGCGGTGGTCAACATCACTGACGTGCGTACCGCCACGCCGTACCGAACCCACTTCTCGTACATCGTCGCCAAGGGCGGTCTCGACACGTTCACGAAGGCTGCCGCGGTCGCCCTGGGCCCGACGGTGCGCGTCAACGCCGTCGCCCTGGGAGTGATCCTGCCTCCGCCTGGAGAGGACGCCGCGTTTGCCGAGAAGCTGGCGGCCCGTCTCCCGCTGCAGCGGGTCGGAGGTACGGACCCGGTGGCCAGGGCGGTGCGGTTCCTGGTGGAGGACGACTTCATCACCGGCGAGATCGTCCGCATCGATGGTGGGGGACACCTGATCCCGGCGTGAGGTAGCGGACGCCTGCCCGGTACCCTCGCCCGCATGGACCGAATTCACATCTTCGACCTCGAGGTCGACGGCATCCTCGGCATCAAGCCCGACGAACGGGTCAACAAGCAGACCATTCGCGTCAACGCCACCTTGTGGGTCGACACGAAGGAGGCGGCGGTGTCCGACGACATCGACGATGCCGTCAACTACCGAACCATCACGAAGGCCATCGTCGCTCACATCGAGAACGGCGAGCCGTTCCTCGTCGAACGCCTGGTCGCCGAGATCGTGGAGATCTGTTTCGAGACAGACTCCCGGATTACGGAGGCCGAGGTCCGTGTTGAAAAGCCTGGTGCCCTCCGTCACGCCCGCTCGGTCGGGATCACCATCCGCCGCACACGCCAGGAGGTCGCCGGTGACTGATCAGACACCCATCGCCATCAACATCGGCTCGAACGTCGACAAGGAACGGTGCATCCCCCACGCCATCCGCATGCTGCGGCGCCATCCGCAGATCCACATCGACGTGATGAGCCGAGTCTTCCGATCCGAGTCGGTGGGCGGGCCCGACGGAGCGCCAGAATTCCACAACGTCGCTGTCGCCGGCACGACCGATTTGTCCCCCGAAGCTCTCCGAGCCGAGTTGCGGGCCATGGAGGAGTCGATGGGGAGGCAGCGCAGCGAGGACAAGAACGCTCCTCGCAAGATCGATCTGGATGTCGCCTTCTTCGGCGACCTGCAGAAGGACTTCGGTGACTGGCAGGTGCCAGATCCCGAGATCGTCGAGCAGGCCCATGTCGCCGTGCCGCTGGCCGATGTCGCCCCCGACTGGGTTCATCCAGTAACCGGGTTGACCACGTATGAATTGGTGATCAAACAGCCTGAAGCTCGAGAGATGGTCCAGCCGGTCATGGCAATCCAGCTATCAACACCACACCACCCCCGCCATGCCGCGGAGTTCGACTTCGAGGCTCGTGAGGACGAGGTCTATGACCCCCACTTCGAATCGCTTGTGTCCGGCATGCTCGTCGAGATCGGCGAGGATCCCAGTCGGGAGGGGCTCGCGCGGACGCCGCTTCGTGTCGCCAAGGCCATGGACTTCCTCACCAGCGGATACAGCCGCAACCTCGATGAGGTCGTCAATGACGCCATCTTCGATGCCGAGGGCGCCGACGAGATGGTCCTCGTCAAGGACATCGAGTTCTACTCGTTGTGCGAGCACCACATGCTGCCGTTCTACGGTCGGGCCGCGGTCGCCTACCTGCCCGACGAGAACATCATCGGCCTGTCGAAGATCGCCCGGGTCGTGGACCTCTTCGGACGGCGGCTGCAGGTGCAGGAGCGCATGACCAACCAGATCGCCGACACGATCTCCGAGATCCTCCAGCCTCACGGCGTGGGTGTCGTGCTGGAGGGCAAGCACTTCTGCATGATGATGCGCGGTGTCCAGAAACAGGACAGCTCGATGATCACCTCATCGATGCGCGGCACGTTCAAGTCGGATGCGCGAACCCGGCAGGAGTTCCTGGACCTGGTTCGCAGCTGAACGGCGTCCACAAGACGAGAGACAAGGGGCCCGGCCGGATGGCCGGGCCCCTTTCCTGTTGAGTCCACCACCTACAACGGCTGGTGGATCGTTGCGGTCTCCACTTCCCTTGCTGAGAAGTGGTCGGCCAGGGCCGTCAGCCGAGCGCTGTCGGCTGCCCTGGCCGGTTCGCGGTCTCCGAGCGCCATGGCGGCCAACCCTTCCCAGCGAGCCGTCTCGGCGAGACGAGTCCTGGTGAAGTCGGGCACGTAGTACCCGGTCAGCCCCTCCCAACGGGCCGCGTCGGCGACGACTGCCCGACCGATGAACCGCTCGGCGAGCGCCTCGAGTCGGGCCGCATCAGCGACACGGGCCGCGGTCAGGTCCGGCGCGAGGACCGGCACAAGGAGCGACGCCATGCTCTCCAGGCGAGCTCCCGACGCCTGCCATCCTCGATCCACGACGACGTTGGCTGGCACGACGGCGGCCAGCGCCTCGTATCGTGCGGCGTCCGCAAGCTGACCGGCGGACAGCACGATGCCGGCATCGGGGATGTTCGGCACGATGCCCGCCTCGGTGACACCGAATTCGCTCTCACCGCCAACGTCGACCGTGAGCACCAGGGCTACGACGGCGACGACGGCAAACAGCACCGCGACGATCGACCATCCGAGTACCTCGGGCAGGCGGGGGCGCTCCTCGGGGCCTCTCTGCGGAGCCTTGATCGTGCGCTGCCTCTCTAGCTTCTGCACGATGCACCTCCCGTTAGCTGCACACCACTGCGGGTGTGTGTACCCCACCACCCTGAACAGACCGGACATGGGCCGCCGCGTGACGGGTTGTCGGGCGCATGTCGCCTGCATGTTTCAACACTATTGAATGTAGTTGTTTGTAGTTATACGTTGTCACGCATGGAACCGGTTCTCGTCGTGTTCGGCTTCGCCCTTGCCCTCGCCGGCGTCCCCCTCGCCATGACGGGGGCCTCTCTGGTCCTCCGCACTATCGGCGAAGCCGTTGCCCTCCGCGGCCGTGCCCGGTTCCGGGTGTGGGCGTGGCTGGCATCGATGACGGTGCTCGTGCCCTCCGTCCGCTCGATGCCGGCCGCCCACGCCCAGCCCCCCGCCCTCGATTGGGTGGGAGACGTGGCCGTCCCACCCGCCGTCGCGCCCTCGCCGGCAGTGGAAGCCACCACCGGAACGAGCGACACCTACGTCGTCGAGCCAGGGGATTCGCTGTGGGCCATTGCCGCCAGACATCTGTTGGCTCGGGGCCTGTCCGACTCCGATGCCGAGGTCAGCCGCTTCTGGCGGCTCGTCTACGCCGAGAACCGAACCGTGATCGGCTGTGACCCCGACCTCATTCACCCTGGCCAGCAGCTGATCATCCCGGAGGTGTGACATGGAAGAACTCGAAGATGTCCCGTGGTCGAGGCTCGTGGCCGATCAGGCTCCAGACAACTCGACCCGTTCACTCGTCATCGCCGCCGCGATCGTGGCCGCCGTCGTCGTCGGAATCGGTGGAGCAAGATTGCTGTTCGGCGGCTCGGATCCCGCACCACTCCCACCAATGGCTGTGGACGCCACGTCGACAACGACCTCCTCCACCACGACCACCCAGCCCCTCGGTGTGGTCGTGAGCGAAGCCGACCTCATGGCACTCGTCCCGTCGCCCGACGATCTCGCCGAGGTGCGTCTCCGTGCCGAGTGGTTCGTGGCCGA
>JABDIW010000286.1 GCA_013003515.1 Acidimicrobiia bacterium | reverse complement strand
TGTCAGATGAGCAGTTGGGAGCCGACGGCATGGCACGGTCGCACCGACCGATCTGAAAACCTTCGGCGACGGCGACGGCGAGCACCGGCACGTCTTCGTCGAATCCGACGGCGCCGTCGCCCACGTTCTGGTCTGTCGCAAACGCGATGAAGTTCGACGTGTCCTCACAGAGGGCGTCCTGGCACCTGAGGGTCACGGCCGAGGCAGGGGGACCGAAGTACACCGACAGCACCAGAGGTGCGCCTTTGCGATCAACGGCGACGTCGGTCGAGATCCACGGTCCAAGCGTTGCTGGAGCGGGGTGCGTCACCGCTCCAGCACATTGATCGGAGTGACACACCCGGATGGACGTCTCGGAAGCTTCGGTTCCGGTCTGGCTGAAAACGATTGCTCCCCCGGCGGGCAGCGGCGTGCCGATCACCCAGCCGAGGGACCGGCGGGCGGCGACGACTTGCGACAGCATCAGTCCCGAGCAGGGAAACTCCTCACACACCGCGAGCGAAACAGTTCGATCACCCGACTGATAGACGATCCGAACAACATCATCCGGCCCTACGTGAAGCTCCGGTTGCGCCAGCCACACCTCCGCCGTCTGCGGGTCGATCGGAACTTCCAGTCGGTCCTGTGTCTCCGTCGCGGTGGTCGAGGCGACTCCGGTGGTAGTCGTCACAGGAGCTCCGGACCCTGCGGCTGGTGTCGGCGAAGAAGACCCATTGGACCTGGAGGCAACCGTCGTAGAAGACGCCGCCGTTCCTCGAGAGGGCTCGTCGGCTCCTCCGGTGCAAGAACCGACCAGCGCCACGCATATGAGTCCGATGGCGAGAACCCGGAGTGACATGGGTGAGCCCTGGTCCCTACACAAGTTCGGTCACCCCTGGCGAGACGCCATGAACTCGTCGAGCAGCTGCATACGCAGCTCGCCGCTCTCACGGGTCATCTTGATTCCGAAGAAGCCAGGAGATCCGTACAGCTGGTCCTCGAGTTCGGGATGAACCTCCTGTACCCAGGTCCGAAGCTCGGACTCGATGCCAAGCAGGCCGGCGGGTGGCGGGAAGCTGGTTCCCGTGAGGTACCCGTCGTCTCCCACCACGCCGCTGATCGTCGTGGTCATCCCCCTGCCCAGCACCTTGGGATAGAACCCATTGATGTCGTAGGTCACTGCGCACCCGACCCGGGTGCCTCCAGTGGACAGCGGCAGCTCTGAGCAGTCGGTGAACTCGGGGTACAACTCGAGCGCGATCTGCCATTCGATGAAGGAGTTGCTGACCCCGAACACTTCCTGGAGCAGCGCAGTGTTGTCTTCGCGCATCGCGGTCGCCAGGTCCTGGACGACATCGATTGCCGTCCGCTCCTCGTCGTTGAGGATCCACACCGCACCACCGATCGATGCGGCAACCAGAACGACCACGAGTACCACGATGCCGATCCGTGACCGCCGCGGCGGCTCGATACCAGGGATCTCAGTCTCTACTCGTCGATCTGTGACCTGCATGCCCCTCTCCCTTCCTTGGAGCGTCGACGGGGCCGGGCCACAGGCCAGAGAAGGGCTCCCGACAATGCCCTCTGTGACCGACGGGTGGGCCCCACCGGCATGCTTCTGTCCTACCGACAGCGTCCGCCCTACAGCGGCCCCCACATAGGGCCGGGTTCCCCTATCGGTGCGTGATGGTTCGGCCACCGGGAGGATTTAGGGTGGGCCACCCGTCTCAGGAGTCCCATGACCAAGCAGTACCCGGCCCAGCCCGATCTGACGATCGATCTGGACAAGACCTACACGGCCACGCTCGCCACCAACCAGGGCGAGATCGTCATCGACCTCGACGCCTCCAGCTCACCGGTGGCCGTGAACAACTTCGTGTTCCTCGCCCGCGATGGCTTCTATGACGGCGTCATCTTCCACCGCGTCATCCCTGGCTTCATGATCCAGGGCGGTGACCCGACCGGAACCGGTCGCGGCGGTCCCGGGTACAAGTTCCGCGACGAGGTGGACGGTCCCGGCACCTACAGCCGCGGAACGGTGGCCATGGCCAACGCCGGCCCCAACACCAACGGCAGCCAGTTCTTCATCATGCACGCCGACTACGGGCTCCCCCACCAGTACACGATCTTCGGTCAGGTGACGAGCGGGTTGGATGCGGTCGACGCCATCGCCGGAACTCCGACGGGAGCTGCCGACCGGCCCACCAGCGACTGCGTGATCGAGTCGGTGACGATCACAGAGGCGTAGCCGGGAACGGGTGCGGTTCGGCGTGGCGTTCGGCGCCGCGCCGCTGACAACGGCCTAGCCGGCGCGGCGGCGCTTCTCGCGCTCGCGACGGACGAACCGACGGCGCTCGGAGCCGGTCATGCCACCCCACACGCCCTCGGTCTGCTTGGTGCTGAAGGCGTACTGCAGGCACTCGTCACGTACCGGGCACACCTCGCAGATCGACTTGGCGCGGGCGGTCTCGTCCGATTCCTCCGAAACGGGGAAGAACAGGTCGGCCTCGGCACCAAGGCAGGCGGCGTCTTGACGCCAACCCTCCTCGGGCTCCCACATCAACTGATCAAATGGTGTCACTCGCGCTCTCTCCTCGAGATCATTGAACACCCAGTAACGCACCGGTCATAGGGAAATGTTCCCGATTTCGGAAAGATACCACTCCATGTGGCCGAAATACCACAGACGGTGCTGATAGCGGCGGTTGGGCTCAGCCGGGAGCGATGGTGTCGTCGACTCGCCAGGAGAGGTCGGCATCCACCCGAATCACGCCCTCGAGACGAGCGGCCAGTTCCTCGAGAAGCCGGGCGTCGGTCTTGGTGGGCACCGTCCCTCCGACCATCACGATGCCGTCCTTCACGGAGACGGCGAGCTCCTTGTCGTCGATCATCAGGATGCGGCGAATCACGTCCTGACGGAGCTGAGCCTCGATGACCTCGTCGGGTCGGATGAACGCCCCCACCACGTCTGCGCGCGAGACGATCCCCAAGAGCTTCCCCGCGGTGTCGACAACGGGGAGACGCTTCACCTTGTTCTCGTCCATGATGCGCGCCGCCTCGGAAACCCGGGCATGGGGGTCGATGGTGATCGGATCCGGGGTCATCGCCTCCGAGACGAGCTCTGCCTTGACGATCTCTTCTTCTCCGAAGATCGTGTCGAGCAGACGGCGATAACGGGTCCGGCCCCGGCTCGCTTCCTTGGCGAGGAAGTCGGCCTCGGTGATGATCCCGACCACGGCTCCGGCTCCATCGACGACCGGGAGGCCGGAGACGCCCTCTCCGATCATCAGCCGCGCCGCGGCCTTCAAGGTCTCCTCGGGGGTCACGGTCACGACCCCTTTCGACATGATGTCGACGGCCCTCATTCGTGGCCTCCCTTCACGATCAAAACGTCACACGGTGTCAGGTGGAGCAAGCGCTGGCTCGTGCTCCCCAGGACCAGCGAGGCAAGCGCTCCCCTGCCCCGGGATCCGACGACAACGAGATCGGCTTCACGCTTCTCCGAATACTCGGCGATCACGTCCGGCGGGTATCCCTCCAGGTCGACCTTGGTCACGCCACCACGCGTCTGCGGCTGGGTCTCCAGCGTCTCATCGACGAGCCGCCACACCTCGCGGCGATCGAACTCACCCAGTTCGTCGAGCTGGAGCGGCGCATGCTCGGCTGCCGCAAGAACGATCGGAGGGAGGTGAGAGACGTAGACCACCTCGAGCTCGGCATCCAGCCACGAAGCGAGACGATTGGCTCGCTCCAGAGCCGCCATCGAGGTCGTTGATCCGTCGACGGCGCAGATGATCAGCATCAGTCCTCCCACTCCTCCGGGGGATACTTCTGTTCGCGCTTGGCGGCCAGCCGGGCCGCATACGCAGCCGCCTCGCTACGGCGGTTCATCTCGAGCTTGGCGAGAAGGTTCGACACGTAGTTCTTGACGGTCTTCTCGGCGAGGAACAGCTCCTCGGCGATCTCGCGGTTGGTGCGGCCTTCGGCGATCAGGTCGAGGATCTTGGTCTCCTGAGGAGACAGCCTGGCAAGGAGCGGGTCCTCGGGCTCGTCGCCGCGGATCTTGGAGAACAGCCGCTCTGTCATGGAGGGGTCGAGGAGGCTCTCGCCCTCGGCCACCTTGCGGATCGATCGCACCAGATCGGTGGAGTCGATCTTCTTGAGAACATACCCGGACGCTCCCGCCATGATCGATGCGATCAGCGCCTCTTCGTCTGCGTAGGACGTGAGCATGAGCACGCGGACCTCGGGCCAGCGGGAGCGGATCTCCCGGCACGCCTCGACACCGCTTCCGTCGGGCAGCCGCACGTCCAGCACCACGACGTCGGGCTCGTCATAGCCAACCCGGCGGATGGCCTCATCGACCGACCCGGCTTCTCCGGCAACGGTCAGGTCGTCCTGGCCGTTGATGAGATCGGCGACACCGCGCCGAACCACCTCGTGGTCGTCGACGAGCAGCACCTTGTGACGTTTCTGCTTGGCAGCCATGCACCCCCAAACTAACCCGATTCGGCCACAGTTACGGGACGCCGGAATCCTGTACCGGAGATGACTTACGACCCCGCACCGGTAGGGTCTCGCACGTGTCGAAGGACCCCTCACCCACAACCACGCTCGCCGAGATCGCCGTCCAGGCGGCTGCGGTGGCTTCCCAAACCGACCTCACCTCGGTGCTGTTCACCACGGTCGAGGCGGGGATGCAGCTGACCGGAGCCCGCTACGGGGCGCTGGGTGTCATCGGCGAGCACGGTGGCCTCGTCGAGTTCCTCCATGCGGGGATAGACGCCGACACAGCCGAGACGATCGGTTCCCCGCCCCACGGGCGGGGCCTCCTGGGCACCATCACTCGCACCGAGGAAGTGATGCGGCTCGACGATCTCGCGTCCCACAAGGACTCCGTTGGGTTTCCCGCCAACCACCCCGCCATGTCCTCGTTTCTCGGCTTGCCGGTGAGAGTCGGCGACGCCGTGTACGGCAACCTGTACTTGACCGAGAAGGACGGTGGGTTCACCGCAGAGGACGAGGAGA
>JABDIW010000027.1 GCA_013003515.1 Acidimicrobiia bacterium | reverse complement strand
GTTGTCATCGAAGATCGGGAACGACACCCACGACACCTTGGGGTGATCGGCCAGGTACGCAGCCACCGTCTTGGCGTTCTCGGCGTGGCGCGCCATCCGCAGCGGCAACGTCTCGAGACCGAGCAGCAGCAGGAACGAGTTGAACGGCGACTGGCAAGCGCCGAGGTCGCGAAGCAACTCGGCGCGCACCCGGGTCAGGTAGGCGAACTCCCGGAAGTTCTCCCAGAATCCCAGGTCGTGATAGGCCGGCGACGGCTCAGACAGCAGCGGGAACTTGCCGTTGTCCCACGGGAACGTGCCGCCCTCGACGATGACACCACCGATGACGGCCCCATGACCCCCGATGAATTTCGTGGCCGAGTGAACGATGACATCGGCGCCGTGCTCCAGCGGCCGGCACAGATACGGGGTGGCGAACGTGTTGTCGACGATCAGCGGGATGTCGTTGGCGTGTGCCAGGGCCGACACCCGTTCGATGTCGAGGATCGCCGCCTTCGGGTTGCCGATCGTCTCGGCGTAGAGCGCCTTGGTGTTGTCTGCGATCGCCTCCTGAACGGCATCGAGATCACCGAAATCCACGAACGATACGTCGATGCCGAGTCGGCGGATGGTGACGTCGAGCTGGGTGAACGTGCCGCCGTAGAGCGCCTGGGAGGCGACGACGTGGTCGCCCGCCTGGCAGATCGCGAGCAGCGCCAGCAGCTGTGCCGCCTGACCCGATGCCGTGGACACGGCGCCGATGCCGCCCTCGAGTGTGGCGATCCGCTCCTCGAACACGGCGTTGGTCGGGTTACCGATGCGGGTGTAGATGTTGCCGTAGTTCTGCAGGGCAAACAGGTCTGCAGCGTGCTTGGTGTCCTCGAACACGAACGAGGTGGTTGCGTAGATGGGAACGGCGCGGGCGCCGGTCTCGGGGTCCGGCTGCTGCCCGGCGTGAACAGCCAGGGTGTCGAAGCCGTAGGTGGGTGCGTCTGTCATGAGATCTCCTTGCTGTGAGGAGGAGCGGGGCCGCCGCCGGTGCCGACGGCGGCCCCGCACCCGAGTCAGACCAGTGCGATCTCGACCGGGATGGGCCGAGCCAGGGTGTGGCCCACCGGTGAGGTGCCGATGACGGCGTCGTGGAGCGCCGCCACCTGGTCGTCGGTGGCATCGGTCTCCAGGTGCACGTTCACCCGGATCCCCTCGTATCCGGCGTGCCCGTCGGGAGCGAGACCGAGGAAGGTGCGCAGGTCGAGGTCACCCTCGAGCTCGATACGGAGATCCTTGATCTCGATGCCGCCCGCCGTGGCGCCGGCGGCGTAGCCCACCGCCAGGCAGTTGCCGAGGGCGCCGAGCAGCTGCTCGACGGGGTTGGGAGCGGTGTCCGTGCCGCCAAGCCCTGGTGGCTCGTCGGAGGGAACCGGGTCGAAGTCCCGAATCTGGGCGCTGGAGCGGAATCCGCCGTTCCAGTTCACGGTCGCAGACCAGACGGTGTCTGCCTTGTCGGGCTGAGCCTGGACTGCGGCGATGAGGTCGCCGACGGCGCCTGCGTTCACGTCGTTGATGAGTGTGGTGGTCATGTCATGTCTCCTCGAGTGTGGAAGGTCGTTTGGGAACGAAAAGGCCGCACACCTGGCCTTGAGGAAGAACTCTCGGGTGGTGGTGTGCGGCGTTACGAGGAGCGAGCTGACCGGCCCCTCGGGTGAACCACCCGAGAGCTGAGCATCATCATCATGCGGCCGGTGAGCTGTGACATGTGGGGCGGGAAGGTAGGTGGCGTGACGCGCGCCGTCAAGCAGTCGCGTCGAGACCAGCCTGGAACAGGTCGGTGATTGCGGAGTCGAATCCGACCAGTCTGATCTCGTCGAAGACCGTGGGTTTGGCGTCGGCCCAGGTGCGGATCGCGGCGGCGATCACGCGGGTGGCCTCGTCCGACGGATAGCCGAAGATGCACGCAGAGATCGCCGGAAACGCCAGCGACCGGGCGCCGATCTCGGCTGCCGTGTCGAGCGCGGCGACGACGGCCTAAATGAGGAGACCCTCGTTTTCCTGGTCTGGCCGGTAGCGGGGCCCGACCACGTGAATGACCCAGGTCGCCGGCATCTCGCCCGCCGTTGTCACGGCGGCGGCACCCGGCTTCACCGGCCCGTTCTCGGCCACCCACCGGTCGCTGTCCGCCTGGATGGCAGGACCGCCGGCTCGCGAGATCGCGGCGGCGACTCCCCCACCATGGACGAGGTGCTCGTTGGCCGCGTTGACGATGGCGTCGACGTCCTGGGCGGTGAGGTCACCCTGAATGGCGACGATGCGGGTCATCCCAGGAAGTCGCGCAGGTGCGGTGCGAAGAGGTCGGGATCGACGAGGAAGGAATCGTGGCCCTTCTCCGAGTGCACCGTGATCCGGCGGTGGGGCACATCGGCAAGCTTCAGGTTCCAGGTGAGGTCGGCCTGCTCATCTGGGTAGAAGCACACGTCAGAGTCGATGGAGAAGACCAGGTACTCCTGGTGCTTGCAGGGCACGAACACCTCGGAGACGTCGTCGAGCCCTGCGTCGGCTGCCAGGTCGAAACCCTGCCACGCCTCCATGATCCGCAGGTACGAGTTGGCGTCGAAGCGTTGTACGAACTTCTCGGCCTGGTGCCACATGTAGGACTCGAGGGTGTTGGAGATCTGATACGTGCCGGGTCCCTCACGGCGGATGACCTCGCCGCGGGCTCGCTCCTCCATCGCGGCCAGCGACACGAAGGTCTTGTGGCCGATCATCCGAGCCAGCATCAGGCCTCGCTCCGGCCCGGGACCGGGGTAGTAGTCGCCTCCCTGGAAGGCAGGATCGTTCTGAACGGCCGTGATCTGCTCGAAGTTCTGGATGGTCTGGAGTGCGGTTGCCTTCACCCCTGAGGCCAGGGGCGCAACCTTGCCCACGAAGTCGGGATACCGGGTCGCCAGCGACAGGGCGAGGAACCCTCCGGTCGAACCTCCAACGGCGGCATGAAGGCGCTCGATCCCGAGCGAGCGGAGCAGAGCCACCTGCGTATCGGCGATGTCGGCGAAGGTGATCGACGGGA
>JABDIW010000243.1 GCA_013003515.1 Acidimicrobiia bacterium | reverse complement strand
GACCGTCACCAACCATCGGCCCTGTCTCTCACTGAGATCGATGCCAAACAGCTCCATCGAGCGCAGGCTAGAGGCGGTCGCAGGTCTCGAGCAGCCGACTCCGGACGCCGACCGTCGACGGGCGCTTCTCCGGCTCATACCATGGGCAGTCATGGCAGACGACCACATACGCCGCGGCGGAAGACGCCTCACCGCAACCGAGACCGAGTTCGAGCGCCAGAAGGCCCTCTTGGTCTCGGTCGCCCGGTCGCGCCGCGACGAGCCCGAATCGATTGCCTCGCTGGCGGAGCTCGCTCTCCTCAGCGAGACAGCCGGCTCCGATCCCGTCGGCGAGGAGCTGGTGCGTCGGGCCAAACCGGACCCAGGCACCTTCATCGGCAGCGGGAAGGCCGAGGAGCTGGCCGAGCTCGCCACCGCATTGGACGTCGATGTCGTGATCTTCGACAACGAGCTGACACCGGCCCAGCAGGGCAAGCTGAAGGCGATCTTCCGATGCGACGTCGTCGACAGAATCGCCGTGATCCTCGACATCTTCGCCCAGCACGCCCACACCAAGGAGGGAATGCTTCAGGTGGAACTGGCCCAGTACCGCTATCAGCTTCCCCGCCTCCGGGGCAAGGGAACCGAGTTGAGCAGGCTCGGGGGAGGGATCGGCACCCGGGGTCCGGGCGAGACTCGCCTCGAGACCGATCGCCGTCGCATCCTCGGGCGCATCGGGAAGATCGAGCGCGAGCTCAAACACCTCGAGCGAGGGCGCGACACGAGGCGCAAAGCGCGCCGCAAGGCGAAGCTTCCCGTCATCGCCATCGTCGGATACACCAACGCCGGCAAGTCGACGCTCTTCAACCGGCTCACCGACGCCGAGGTCCTGGTCCGCGACCAGTTGTTCGCCACGCTCAGCTCCACCGTTCGAAAACTCGAACTGCCTGCCGGTCACGAAGCGCTGCTGTCGGACACCGTCGGGTTCGTGCGACGCCTCCCGCATGAGCTGGTGCAGGCGTTCCACTCGACTCTGGAGGAAGTCGCCGATTCGGATCTGCTGCTCCACATCGTCGATGCAGCCGACGCCGATCCGGACCGGCAGATCGCCTCGGTGCGCACGGTGTTGTCGGAGATCGGTGCCGCAGCCCTTCCCGAGATGCTCGTCGTCAACAAGACGGACATCGCCCCGGCTCCGGCCGTACACCGCCTGCTGCAGCTTCATAGTGGCGCCGTTGCAGTGTCGGCACGGACCGGTGACGGCCTCGACGAGCTCGGGGCGGCTCTCGTCGAGGCCCTGGAGAGAACCACCTCCGAAGTGGAACTGCGCGTGCCGTACGACCGGGGTGACCTCGTTGCTGCAGTGCACCGGGCCGGCGACGTTCTCAAGCAGACGCACGAAGACGACGCGACGGTGCTCCACGTCCGTCTCCCGACAGCAAACGTCTCTGAGTTCGAGGCATACCGGGTCGGTTGACCCACCCAGGTATTGGGCCTCAGGCGGACCGGCGATCCAACCGATACCTCCTGGATACGGCCGCCCGGGAGAGGCAATGACGGCCCCAGAGTCCGACGCGCACCAGAGCGCCATCAACGAGCTCCAGGCGACGATCGCCGAGCTGGAATCCCAGCGCGATTCTGCGCGAGCGTCGGTGGAGTCGAAGTCCGAATTCATCGCCCACATCAGCCACGAGCTGCGGACACCGATGAACGGCATCATCGGGATGACTCAGCTTGCGCTCGATGCGAATCCGAACCCTGAGCAACAGGAGTACCTGGGCGTCGTGCTGTCCTCGGCCGACTCACTCCTCACACTGCTCAACGATCTCCTCGACCACGCAAAGATCGAATCCGGAAAGCTCCAGAT
>JABDIW010000242.1 GCA_013003515.1 Acidimicrobiia bacterium | reverse complement strand
GCTCGTGTATCGGATGTAGCCCATGCACCTTTCCGCACCCTCACAGCCTATGAAGGTCCTTATCGCCAACCGTGGCGAGATCGCGCGCCGCATCATTCGGTCATGTCAGGACTGGGGTGTACCCACTGTTGCGGTGTACGCCGACCCCGATGCCGATGCACCGTTTGTCGCCGACGCGGACGAAGCGGTGTGGATTGGTCCGGCCGAGCTCGCGAAGTCGTACCTCGCTGTAGAGGCGATTCTCGGCGCAGCGGCCACGAGCGGCGCGACCCACATCCACCCGGGTTACGGCTTCCTCTCAGAACGAGCCGACTTCGCCCAGGCCGTCATTGACGCCGGCCTCGGCTGGATCGGCCCCCGTCCGAACGCGATCGAGAGCATGGGATCGAAGATCGAGGCTCGCTCCATCGCCGAAGCTGCCGGCGTGCCGGTGATCCCCGGCTACAACGAGAGCCAGGAGGATGACGACCTGCGCGAGGCGGCGACCAACATCGGCTACCCGATCCTCGTCAAGGCGTCTGCAGGCGGTGGCGGCAAGGGCATCCGTATCGCCTTCGCCCCCGAAGACTTCGACCAGGCACTCAATGAGGCCCGCACGGAATCGATGCGGTCCTTCGGCGACGACGCAGTGATCGTCGAACGGTTCATCACCCAGCCCCGCCATGTCGAAGTGCAAGTTGCCGGAGACCGTGCCGGCAACGCCATCGACCTCGGCACGCGTGAATGTTCCGTTCAGCGCCGCTATCAGAAGGTGCTCGAGGAAGCTCCGGCGCCAAACCTGCTGCCGGCAACTCGATCGGGCCTTCGGTCATCGGCAGCCGCGCTGACCCGCTCCATCGGCTACGACACGGTCGGCACGGTCGAGTTCATCGTCGACACCGCCAACGGTGACTTTTTCTTTCTGGAGATGAACACCCGCATCCAGGTCGAGCACACGGTCACGGAGGAAGTGTGCGATCTCGACCTGATCCACCTGCAGATCCTGCTCGCCACTGGAGCTGACCTGCCGATCGACGGTGACTACTTCGATGCGAACGTCCATGGACACGCCTTCGAGGCCCGCATCAACGCGGAGGACTCGTGGGCCGGCCACATCCCCCAGACGGGCGTTGTGTCGACACTCGAGGTTCCGCGTAGCCCTCACATTCGGTGGGACGCCGCGATCGAGGCCGGGGCCGAGATCACACCCCACTACGACTCGATGATCGGCAAGCTGATCGTCCATGCGTCCAGCCGTTCCCAGGCGCTGGCCCACCTGGACGC
>JABDIW010000223.1 GCA_013003515.1 Acidimicrobiia bacterium | reverse complement strand
CGTTCACAGCCACCGTGAGCGTCGACACGGGCTCCGGCTGGATCCCAGCGGTGGACGACACCCTGGTGACCTTCTCGTTCGAGACGAACGATGCCAGTGCCTTCTTCGTCGGCGGGATCAACACCTGTCTGACAACCGGAGGCACATGTGATGTCACGATCAATGCGCCGGATGCTGGCCTGGTCGTCGTTTCGGCGACCACAGATGTCAACGTCGAAGGCGAGATCCTGACGCGAACCACCGGGACGGCAGGCAACGGCGACAACGCCGTGAAGACCTACGAGGAGCCACCGGACCTGATCGTGGTGAAGACCAACGATGCGAACCGTGACGGAGTGTTCACCGACACCGAGTCGACGGGCTGGCCGGCCTATCCGAACGGATTCGGCAACGAGTACTACGAGTACCGATTCTCGTTTGCCGATGGCACGGTGATCGAGGGTTGGTCTGAGACCAATGAGGCGTCGATCGCGGGCTTCGGAGACACGTTCCATCTGTCGTGTTCTGACGACTTCGGATTCTTCAAGCCCGGCTTGCCTGATGGCTTCGGCGAGAAGGGCTCGCCGTTGCCTGGTGAGACTCCACTTGTGGGATACGACATCGTCAAGCACAAGGACGGGAGGATCGACACATCCTGTGGTTGGGGTGGCACGTTGGTGACGTTCAAGGTGGAGATCACGGCGATCGGCGCTGATCAGCTGATCACCGATGTCATCGATGACATCCACTTCGAGGGATTTGAGCCGGCGACGTGGTCGCCGTACTGCCAGGACCTCGAGGGGAACCCCATCGACGGCCTGATCCCGGCTGACACAACTGTCGAGTGCTACTTCGATGGCCTTGTCGACCCGAGGTTCGTTGATCCCGCCAACTACGACGACAAGAACCACTACCGGTTCGTCGACATCAACGGCGTGGTCTATGAAGGCACCACCGACAGCGGAGATCTGACCCTGCCGGGTTACTCGGACGGCATCCACATGTCGTGCTCGGACGAGTTCGGCTTTGGTGACTCTGACCCGACCAACGACGGGTACGGCGAGTCGGGCAGCCCGCTGCCGGGCGAGGTCCCGTTCGCCAGCTACTCGATCGTCAAGGTGAAGAACACCGACGGCGAGATCGAGAAGACCTGCGGCGGTGGCACGTACACCGAGAACAACACGGTCACCGTGACGACCGATCCGGAGGGCTGGGACATCATCCTGACCGACTCGGACGACTCGACGGTGATCGACGAGTCGGGGCCGTTGCCTCCGAACTGCGATCTGTGTGCGTTTGGTGATCCGACGGCGATCGTCATGACCTACACCGGTGGCACCTGTGCGGTGTCGAACAACACCCAGGGCGACAAGGGCGACTGTGCGGACGGCTCGCCGGCCCCCGGCACGGTTTGGATCCTCGCATCTGACGACGCGAACCCGTACGACTCGGGTGCGAGCGTGTTCTTCTCCGGTGAAGTCAGTCTCGATGAGGCGTTCACCATGGCGGGGAGCTTCTCATCCAACACATACCTGCACGTGATGTCAGGCGACCCGAGCCTCGGATTCGTGACCGAGTATCAGTTGGTCCAGCTCCACACGTCGTGCTCGGCGGACCTCATCGAGGGTCAGATCTTCGGATCGTTGACTCTCGGTGATGCCAACGCCCCGGACGCCTGTCCGGCGCCACCACCGAATTGCGATCTGTGCGCTGACAGCGATCCCACGTCGATCGACATGACGGTCCTGGGTGGCTCATGCGGCGACTCGAACAACACCCAGGGCGACAAGACCGACTGTGACGACTTCGGTGGCACAGGCATTCCTGGTGCCGGAACCGTCACGGTCAGAGTCTCGAACGACTCGGATCCGGGCAATGGCACGGTGTTCTTCGAGGGCCCGGTGGACGTGGGCAACGCGTTCACGTTCTCCGGGAACTTCTCGTCGAACACGTACATCCACGTGTTCTCGGGAGCCAGCCAGGTGCAGATGATCCAGCTGCACACGTCGTGCTCGGCTGATCTCATCGAGGGTCAGCAGTTCGGTGGTCTCCTCCTCGGAGACCCCACCAACCCATCGTCGTGCTTGTTCGAGGACACGACAGGATCACTGAGGCTCGACAGGGTCATCGTGCCCGGGCTTCCTGGTCCGGCCTCGGTGTACGACGCTCACAGGGTCAGCAACATCTGAAGGTTGCCCCCAGGGCGCAACGTTCATGCGGGTCGCGCCAACAGCGTGACCCGCATGGGCAGCGCCCGTGACATGCCCACCGGTCAACGGGCGGTAGATCGCATCAGCTAGGCGGCTGATCCTCTCGCTCCCAGTGCCGTCGACCCGGCTCGAAGGACAGCCATCGGCCGACGAGATACAGCGCCACCGCGGCGACGATGCCAAGTGATCCCTGCACCCTGCCGCTCACACCTGAACCGATCACGCCAGTGACCAGCAGTATCGAACCGATCATCACGATCACCGATGCAATGATGAGGATCGCCCCGAGGACATAGAGATCGAAGCGTGTCCCCGGCACTCGTTGCTCTGGCCATTCCTCCTGTCGGAACAGCCAGCGATTCCACCGCCTGGGGCCTGATGTGTCGCTCGGTGTCATGCCCCGAGCTTGGCCGTGCTCCAACGCACTGTCAATGGAAGGTCCGAGCGATCCGGTGGCAAGCCAGGTAGGTAGGTCGGTTGAGGATCGATCCGGTGGAGGTGCGACTCCGTGTCATTCGATCGAATCCGCTCCCAGCACACAGTTCATCGAGCATCCACACCACGGATCACCAAGAACCGGAGTGGATGGACCGAGGCCACACAGGGGTCGGCCGCTGAACCCGTGCGGGTAGGTAGTCCGAGTCCACGTCATCCAGCCGCCTCCCAGCACAAGCTCATCGATCTATCCACCTATCCGTCGACGTGGACTGGAGCGGATGACCGAAGGCCAGATAGATGGGTCGGTTGGACGTCGATTCGGTAGAGGTCCGGCTGGCTCCCGTGTCGTCCGTCCACCTTCGAGCACGCAGTTCGGCGGATCGGCCGGAGTCGGCCGAGGCCATACATCGGTCGGTCGTCAAACACGTCTGCCAGGGTCGGCCTCGTTCGCTTCGCTCTCTAGTGACAGGGTCATGACGCACTGATGCCCACGGAAAGCCGTGGGCATCAGGTTGTCGCAAATCGGGCGGGTTAGCCGCCCAGTGCGGTCAGTGAGTACTCGAGCAAGGCCCTGGCGAATCCGGGGTTGTGGACACCAAAGCTGTGATCCTCGATCACGTACATGTAGTTCCACATCGCGTTGACGACCTCTTCCGAGTACGTGCCTGGCACCGACCGGTTGCCGATCTCACCGTCGTCGTCGAGGATCGTCACGTCGATGATCCCCTCGGCGATGAGCAGCGGCTTGATCTGGTCGAGCAGGGCCTGGATCTCGGTCTGCGTCCCGTTGTAATCGAACGACTCGATGTCGGAGTGGCATCCCTCGCAGGTCCCGAGCTCAGCCTCGAAGCCGTGGTCGGTGTTCTCGCCCATGTGGCAGGAGACACACCCTGCATCGATGAGGTTGTAGTGCCCGCCTGGGGCTCCAGTCACTCCCATGCCGCCTTCACCGACGGCCATGTTGGATTCGACGCCATGGTGCGGTCCGAAGCGAGTTGAAGTGACCTCGATCATGCCATCGGTTGCCGCCGGCCGCGGGTGGCGGATCTGGTGGCACTGCGCACAGAGATTCGCCGAGCCCTTGTCATACGTGCCGTCGGAACGCTCCAGCGAGACGGCAGCTGCTCCGCCGGTCAGCGCCCAGTCGGCGCCGGTGTACGACATATGCACGTCGTGGCATGTCCGGCAGTTGATGGGCGACGTGGTCGCCACACCTTGGATGG
>JABDIW010000204.1 GCA_013003515.1 Acidimicrobiia bacterium | reverse complement strand
CCACGAGGCGTGTCCGTGTGGCGGGTGGTGATCTCGCCCACTCGATACGCGGTGGCCGGTAGCGGCCTGTATCGGGGTAGGCTCGCCGCCGCATGTCCCTCACCGAGAGCTCAGCCCTTCGCGACGCCCCTCCGTCCTGGATCGAGGAGCGCCGCCGCGCCGCGTTTGCCGCTTTCGACGGCGCAGCGATGCCGTCCGAGACCGAAGAGGTGTGGCGGTACGTGGATCTGGGGTTCGACGTCAGCGATTACCAACTGGCCGAGGGCGGCGCAGAAGCGTTGCCGGCCGATGCGGTCCTCGGCAACGAGATCGGGCATGCGGCAGGCACCGCCACGGTCATCGACGGCGCCACCACCGATGTCCGGTCCGACGCCCCCGACGGTGTCGTGTTCGAGTCCGTCGCCAAAGCCGTCGTCAGCCACGAAACGATGTTGCAGGAGGTCTACGGCAAGGGCATCCCCGTGGACCTCGACAAGCTCGCCGCCGCCCACCATGCCTTTTCCACGGACGGTGTCGTCCTGTACGTGCCCCCGGCCACCGCCGTCACCCAGCCGTTCGTCATCGATGTCCAGGCGACGCGTCCTGGTGCCGTCAGCTTCCCGCACGTCACCGTCGTGGTGGAGGAGAGCTCGCAGGCATCTGTCGTCGTCAACAACAGATCGGCTGATGGCACGGGTGCGCTCGTGGTTCCTCAGATCGAGCTGTATGTCCGCGACAACGCCCGCCTCGACATGTCCGTGGTGCAGAACTGGGACTACTCGTCGACTGCGCTGGCGCACGGACGGGCCGTCGTCGGGAGGGACGCCACGCTGCGTCTCGCCGAGGCCGGGCTCGGGGGCGAACTCTCCCGCTTCCACCTCATGGTCGACCTGGTCGGCCGGGGAGCGCACGCCGAGATCCTCGGTGCCTACTTCGGAGAACAGGAGCAGACGCTCGACTACCGGTACTTCATGAATCACGCCGCACCCAACACCACGTCCGAGATGTTCCTCAAGGGTGCCGTCGAGGACGAGGCCTTGTCCGTGTTCACCGGCATGATCCGGATCGAGGAAGAGGCGCAGCGCACGAATGCCCACCAGACCAACCGAAACCTCATCCTCTCCGACGGTGCCCGGGCCCAATCGGTGCCGAATCTCGAGATCCTCGCCAACGACGTGCGGTGCGGTCACGGCTCCACGGTCGGTCCGCTCGAAGATGAGCAGCGGTACTACCTGATGAGCCGCGGCATCGATCGCCCCCGTGCCGATCGACTCCAGGTCCGCGGGTTCTTCGAGGAGGCGATCGGTCGGTTCCCACATCCGGGGCTCGCCGGCCCGCTCCGGGAGTGGATCAACGCCAAGTACGTCAACGCCCAGGAGGAGGGACGGGTATGAGCGAGCGTTTCTCGATCGGTCAACTCGCCGACCTCCCGGATGGCGCGGGAGTCCGCGTCGAAGCGTTCGAGCATCGCATCGCGGTGTTCCGCATCGGCGACGATGTCTATGCGATCGGTGACCGGTGCAGCCATGCCGAGGCCTCGCTCGCCGAAGGGGAGCTGTTCGACAAGGACGTCGAGTGCCCCCGACACGGCTCGGCGTTCAACGTGGAGACCGGAGAGCCAGATTCGTTCCCGGCCACCCGCCCGGTGCCCGTCTACACCACCGAGGTAGCCGATGGCGAGGTCTTCCTCACCATCGAGGAGGCGTCATGAGCACCGCGTTGTCAGTGAAGGGCCTCACCGCCCGTATCGGTGATCTCGACATCCTGCGTGGTGTCGATCTCGAGGTGCCGTTTGGTGAAGTCCATGCCCTGATGGGGCCCAACGGTTCCGGCAAGAGCACGCTGTGTCACGCCCTCATGGGTCGATCTGGCTACGAGACCGGTGGCACGGCGACCGTGGGAGGGGTGTCGATTCTCGACATGGAGACCGATGGCAGATCCGCCGCCGGGCTCTTCGAGGCCTTTCAGTACCCGGTGGAGATCCCGGGGGTGTCGTTCCGTGATCTCGTGGCCGAGATGGCGGCTTCCTCGTCCGACCCATCGGGCATGCTGAGTCGCTCCGAGCGGGCAGCCGAACGTCTCAAGATGGCTCCGTTCCTCGATCGCCCCGTCAATGTCGGGCTTTCAGGAGGAGAGAAGAAGCGGGCCGAGATGTTCCAGCTCGCCGTGGCCGCTCCCAAGATCGCCATCCTCGACGAGATCGACTCCGGTCTGGACATCGACGCGGTTCGGGAGGTCGCCGAGCTGGTCGAGACCCTACGGAGCCCCGAACTCGGGATCCTGATCATCACGCACTACAGCCGTATCCTCCGGTACATGTCGCCTGACAAGATCCATGTGATGGTCGGCGGGCGCATCGTTCGGACCGGGGGGCCGGAGGTGGCCGACGAGCTCGAGTCGTCCGGCTACGAGGCCGAGAGATCCGGCGGCGACCCGTTCGCCGACCTCCCGTGACGACGGCTGACGCGCCGCTCTTCACCTCCATCGACGACGCCAACCGGTTCCTCGTCGATCGATTCAAGCTGTGGGGCTTGTGGGTCGCAGCCCTGGCGTTGCTCGTGTCGTTGACGGGGTGGTTGCTGATCGGTGCGACCATCCTTGCTCTCATCAACCTCGGTGCCCTGGCCCGGCCGCTCCACGCCAGAGCCGAGGTCCTCGTTCCGGAGGACGAGAAGGTGGGTGGGACATTCCAGGCGATGATCGGCCGCGGAACCCGCCGGGACCGGCTGGCAAGAGAGATCATGTACGGCGCCCGTCCGCTCCGCCAGGCGATCGACATGACGGGCAAGTCGCCGCTGTGGATCGTCGTCCACTGGGCGATCGTGGGCGTCACCTTCGTGGCCTTCGGGTTCGTCTTCCTGGCGGGCTGGTTTGCGTGACCTCGGCGCTCGTCATTCCGGTCCCTGCTGCCGAGCCCCTGGTCTCACAGTGGCGCGCCGAGCACGACCCGGCTGCCGCAGTCGGCATCCCGGCTCACATCACCGTTCTGTATCCGTTCATGACCGGGCGGCCCATCACCCCGCAGGTCATCGACGACCTCTCCGTCTTGCTGGCGGACCGATCGGGATTCAGCTTCGACCTCGTCGACGTGGGGAGGTTCGATGACACCCTGTATCTCGTCCCCGAACCGGTCGAGCCCTTTGTCGATCTCACCAGCGTTCTTCACGACCACTGGCCGGAGTACCCGCCGTACGAAGGAGCCTTCCCAGATCTCGTGCCCCATCTGACGGTTGCCCATGGTGGCGTTGCGGAATTCGAGTGGATGGAGCCCGCTCTAGTGGCAGGGCTACCGATTCGTTGCGTGGCCGATCGAGTGAGCCTGTTCACCGAGGCCGAGGAGACCTGGACGACTTCGGGCAGCTTCCCGCTCGGATGACGCGGTTCGACGACTGGTGGGGCGGCAACGGGAGATGGGCGACGATCGCCATCGGTGTCGTCGCTGTGGTGTCGCTGGTGCTCAACCTCGTGCTGCTCGCCGGATGGCTTGGCTTCCGCTCTGATGTCGAGCGCCTCACGCCGGCTGTCGAGGCCGCCCTCGCAGAGAGCGTGGCCGACATCGGCGCCCTGCGCGAGTCGACCCTGACCTTCGAAGTGGACATCGATGAGTCCTTGCCGATCTCGGCCAACATCCCATTCGATAGGACCTTTCAGGTGCCGATCGTGACGTCGTTCCCCATCAGCGAGACGTTCCTCGTCGACGTCGTGGTGCCGGGGCCGTTCGGAATCGAGATCCCGTTCCAGGCGGAAGTGCCGGTCGACATGGACGTGCCCATTGACGTGATCGTTCCCGTGTCGATCTCCGACGACATCCCCATCGACCTCGACCTTCCGGTCGAGTTCCGGCTTCCTGTGGAGGTCGACGTCGCCGGCACCGGTCTGGCTCCGCTCCTGGAGACCCTGGAGACCCGGTTGGCCGAGATCGCCAGGATCGTCGGCGAGCTGGGTTGAGTTCGGTGGGCCGGCGGCGCCGGTAGGCTCGGTTCGTTCGCCACTCAGGAGGAGCGCATGCGCATCGAACGTGACTCCATGGGAGAGGTATCGGTTCCTGCCGACGCCTACTACGGAGCTTCGACCCAGCGGGCCGTTGACAACTTCCCCATCTCCGACCTGCGGTTTGGCAGGCGCTTCATCTGGGCCCTGGGGCTGATCAAGGGCTCGGCTGCGAAGGTCAACAAGGCAAACGGCTCAGTCGACGGAGACAAGGCCGATGCTGTGATCACTGCTGCGGGTGAGGTGATGGCCGGAACCCATGACGACCACTTCGTGGTCGACATCTTCCAGACCGGCTCGGGCACGTCGACGAACATGAACGCGAACGAGGTCATCGCCAACCGGGCGACAGAGATCCTCGGCGGCGAGCTCGGCTCGAAGCTCGTGCACCCGAACGATCACGTCAATGCCGGTCAATCTTCCAACGACGTGATCCCGACGGCGATCCATGTCGCCGGGGTCGCCGCCATTCGCGAGGACCTGGTTCCCGCCCTGGACGACCTCGCCGCGGCGCTCGAGGCCAAGGCCGAGGAGTTCGACGGGATCGTGAAATCGGGACGCACCCACCTGATGGACGCAACGCCGATCCGGCTCGGTCAGGAATTCGGGGGATATGCGGCCCAGATCCGCAAAGGCATGGCGCGCAGTGAAGCCGCCGCCGTCGAGCTCGAGGAGCTGGCCCTGGGAGGCACCGCCGTGGGCACGGGGATCAACGCCCCCGAGGGCTTTGCGGCGGCGGTCATCGCCGACATGGCCAAGACCTCGGGTCATGGCTTCTACGAAGCCGTCGACCACTTCGAAGCTCAGGGGGCCAAGGATGCCGTGGTGTTCGCCTCCGGTGCTCTCAAGACCGTGGCGACGTCGATGTTCAAGATCGCCAACGACCTGCGCTGGCTTTCGAGCGGTCCCCGCACTGCGATCGCCGAGATCAAGCTGCCTTCGCTGCAGCCCGGCTCGTCGATCATGCCCGGGAAGGTGAACCCGGTGATTCCGGAGATGGCGATGCAGGTCGCCGCTCAGGTGATGGGCAACGACACCGCGGTCGCCTGGGGCGGAGCCAACGGCAACTTCGAGCTGAACGTGATGATGCCGGTCATGGCCCACAATCTGCTCGAGTCTGCTGCCTTGCTGTCGCGGGCCGCCGACGTCCTGCGCACGAAGTGCGTCGAGGGCATCGAGGCCGACGAGGTCCGGGCGACCGAGCTTGTGGAGCGCAACGTGATCATCATCACGGCCCTGGTGCCGAAGATCGGCTACGACCTGGCAGCCAAGGTCGCCAAGCGGGCGTTCGAGGAGGGGAGGGGAGTCCGCGACGTGGCTCTCGAGATGGATGTGCTTCCCGCTGACGAGCTCGACGCTGCTCTCGACCTCCGGCCGATGACCGAAGGTGGCGTCATCGCGTAACGCGGCTCCGCTGTCGTGAGTTCACGGTCTCGATCGTGCGGACCGCAGCCAGCACCATGAGCACCAGGAGCCCGTAACCGAGGGCCAGCCACGTGTTCCCGTCCATCGACGCCGCAGTCGTGTCGTTGCCTTCGAGGAACGAGAGGACGGCGGCTCCGATTGCGGCGACGGCAGCCACCCACCAGACATCGACCCATCGATTGCGGCGGTACGACGTCCAATTGCGCTCGGTGGCATCGGGGTGGGAGCCCCGCCAGGCGTCGTTGATGACGCGTCGAGGAGTCACCAGGTTCACCACGGGCACGAACCACGACACGAGGGATGCCCATCCCGGTACCCGGCGCTGCGATATCCCGAACGCCCCGAGGTTCTCGTGGGCTCGATATGCCCACGCGATGACGAGCCCGAGCGCCAGGGCTCCGAACCCGACCGCCAGGGGTCGCAGCCACAGGTTGAGGATGTCACGGATCCGTTCGGCGGCTTCGAGCGTGCCGGTGCCTTCCCGGAAGGCGTCGAGGCGGATGTTCAGCAGGAGCAAGCCGCCGATCGTCGCTACGGCGACGAGGCCGAAGGCGAGGAGGGCAAGCTGGGCCCATTGCCCGACCGGCCCAGCAGTGAGGTAGCCGGGGACGTCGTTGGTCGCTTCGTAGCCCCCCTTCATGTCTGCGATCGACGTGTGGAGAGCCTCATCGATGCGGGCAACCGGGATGGCCGGCTCAGCGGTGACGACGCGGTCCTCGTTGAGGTCGACGACGTCGAGGATGTCGCGGGGCTGGCTGATGAGGTGGACGCGGGGTATCGGTTCGATCTCGGGTGTCGGTGCCGGCGGTGGAGGTGGCGGAGCTTCTCCGACCGCCCGCAGCAGAGGCCTGGTTCCGGCCGCCAGCGAGACACCACAGGCTCCACAGTGGCTCCATGTCACACCCACCGCGTTGTGGCATGACGGGCACTCGAGCTGGCGTGGGGACATCTCCATCACCTCGATGTTCGACCCGCACGTTCCGCAGAAGGGCTCGTCGCCGCTTCGGGTAGCACCGCAGTGGAGGCAGAAGCTCATGGGGGTCATGATCCCGGCTCCAGCCAGATCTGTGCAAGTTGGTGGGTTCCGCCGATCCCCACTGCCGTCGGGAGCACCGGGGACCCGGCAGGAGTCGTGAACCGGGTGTTGACGTCGCGGACGGCGGGAGCAGAGATGATTCCCGTGATCGCCCACCCCAGCCACAGGTTGTAGGCCTGCTCGGCAAACTGGCGGTTGATCGTCTCGGCAGCGCTGCGCCGGGTGTCTTCATCGGGCGACGTACGGATGAGCCCGAGGGCGTCGTCGATGACCGGGTCACGCAGCCGGGAGAAGTTCACTGTGACCGTGCCGTAGTCGACGGCGTTCTGCGAGTTCCACCACACGTTCTGCAGGTCCGGGTCGAAGCCGGAGTGCAGCCGCCAGAAGTACGCCTCGAAGTTCCCGGTCAGCGCAAACCCGATGTACAGACTCTGGTCGATGGTCTCGACCGTCACGTCGATGCCGACGTCTTCCCACAGCTGGGCGTAGAGCTCGGCCGAGATCCGGTTGAACTCGTCCGAGGTGGTCGTGAACGTGATGGAAAGGGGCCCATTGACCGCCTCCCAGGCTTCCACCAGAGCCCGGGCCCCGTCGGGGTCATAGGTGGGATAGCCGGTGTCTTCGAGGTGGCCGACCGTGCCCGGGCTGAACGGAC